>CAZTEA010000129.1:0-4305 GCA_964612315.1 uncultured Oscillospiraceae bacterium
AGATATCTCCGGCAGATTTTTTGTATTCGGAAAGAACCACCCTTTTTACATAAACAGTTCCTTCGCTTCCCTCAATTTTATAGCCGTTTCCCGGTTCGATTTCAACCATATAATCTTTATCAAAATACCTTTCGGCATCTTTGATGTCCGTCTGATTTTCGTTTTTAAATTCAAGCCATCCGTATTTAACCGTTACCGTAAGTCCCTTCGGGAAGCACATCATAGCACCGGTTTCTTTGTTTTTAAGCCTTAAAATATCTTCAACATGCTTCTTTTCAAGATGAAAATCTTCGCCCATTTTCTCTTTTGTCGCTGTCATAATAAGCCTTGACATTATGGCTTTATCCACCATTTCAAGCGACTCGATATGAAGCACCACAGGCTTTCGGTTCGGCATGGGACTTCCCAAGCTTTTGTAAAGCCGCTTTGCGTAAGAATTTAAAAATTCGCTGTCGCATACGGCATTTTTCGAAAGATTTACCAAACTCTCCGAAATATTCGGGTTAAAATTTTCCTCAAGATACGGTATAAGCTCGTTTCTTATTTTGTTTCTCGTATAGTTATTGTCAGAATTGGTGCTGTCTGTGCAAAATCCGATTTTAGCTTCTTTAAGATAACCCTCGATTTCTTTACGACTTACATTAAGAAGCGGTCTTATAACATTGTCCTCACGCACAAATTTTATTCCCGTTAAGCCGTCAATTCCCGTACCTCTTATAATCCGCATAAGCACGGTTTCCGCCACATCATCCCGATTATGAGCCGTGGCAATTTTCCCATTTTTTGGACAAACCTCATTAAAAAACGCATACCGTTCTTTGCGACCTGCCTCCTCAACGGTTAAACCCTCCGTTTCGGCAACATAAGGCACATCAACGGTTTTTGAAAAAATTTTTATACCGTTTTCACGGCAAAAATTTTTCGCAAAATTCTCATCATTTTTTGCCTCCTCGCCCCTTATGCCATGGTTTAGATGTGCGGCGCAAATACGAAAATTCATCTCATTGCCCAGCTTACTCAAAACATGGGTCAAGCAAACGGAATCCGCTCCGCCCGACAAGGCAACAAGCACGGTTTCGCCCTCTTTTATCATTTGGTATTCTTCAATTGTATTTTTTACCTTTTTCAGCACAACGGCACTAATGCTCACGGTCGCCACTCCAATTTGAAAATTTAAAAAATTCGCCTAAATAAGTAAGGAACTCTTCGCCAACTTCACCGTTTCTGTGCTTGGCAAAGATACATTTTGTTTTATTTGGTTCCTCCGTTTCGGGATTATAATATCCCTCACGGGAAAGGAACATAATAACATCCGCATCCTGCTCGATTGAACCCGACTCTCTTATATCGCTGAGTCTTGGTTCTTTGTTGTCACGCTTATCAACCTCACGGTTAAGCTGTGACAAAGCAATTACGGGAATATTCAAATCCTTTGCAAGAATTTTCATTGATCTTGAGATTTCCGATATTGCTTGCTGACGATCGGAATTTTTGGAATTCATAAGCTGAATATAGTCGATTACAACCAATCCCAAACCCTTTTCCGCTTTCAATCTTCGGCATCTTGCCCCGATTTCGGACATTGTTATACCCGATGAATCGTCAATATAAATTTCGGCGGTGGAAAGAGCATCAACCGCTTCTCCCACCTTATCCCAATCATCGTTTTTAAGGTCGCCCTTCTTTATCTTTTCCGAGCTTACCATAGCTTCGCTGGCAAGCATTCTGTTTGCCAATTGAATGCCCGGCATTTCCAAGTTGAAAATAACCACCGGAACTCTGCTTTTAACAGCCACATTCTGTGCGATGTTAAGCGCAAAGGTAGTCTTACCCATACCCGGTCTTGCGGCAATTATAATGAGTTCCGAGCCGTGAAGTCCCGCCGTCCTTTTATCCACATCAATAAAGCCCGTCGGAATTCCCGTTACATCACTTTTTTTGTCGGAAAGCTCCGAAAGCACCTCAACACTCTCGCCGATATATCTTCTTATATGAACAGGTCCTGCCGTTTCACGGTTTTGGGAAATGTTCATTATATCCTGTTCCGCTTTTCCGATAATATCCTCAATCTCGCCCTCGCCGCTGTAGCATTGCTCTGCCGTTGCTTCACTCACCTTAATGAGTCGGCGAAGAATTGAGTTATCTTTAACGATTTTTGCGTAATATTTAAGATTTCTTGTTGTCGGAACAAAGTTTGCAACCTCAACGATAAAATCCATACCGCCGATTTTCACGAAGCTGCCTCTTCTTATAAGCTGTTCTCTTAAAGAAACAATATCGATGGGACGGCTTAAATTATACAATTCGCTTACAGTATCAAAAAGCTCTTTATTTCTCTCAATGTAAAAATCTTCGCTTTTAAGAATTTCTATGGCATCGGGAATACATTCCTTGTCCAAAATCATAGCGCCCAGAACCGACTGCTCCGCCTCAAGGCTGTAAGGAACCGTTCTTATTGCACCAGTCGTATGTTCATCCACTTAAATCTCACCCCTTTTCAGGTTTTAAGATATTTTATTCTTCCGTTACAGACACCTTAAAGGTTCCGAAAATTTTCGGATACAGAGAAACCTTTACCTCTGTGGTGCCGCAGCTTTTTATACCGTCAGGAAGGTCAATTTTTCTTTTATCCACCTTAATTCCCGTCTGTTCTTCAAGGGCTTTTGCAACATCCTTTGATGTAACTGAGCCGAAAAGTCTTCCGCCGCTTCCGGCTTTTGCCGTAAGCTTTACGGTAACCTCTTTTAAACGCTCCGCAATATCTTTCGCCTTTTGCTCCTCGACATTTTTGTGGTACTGCTGAGCCGCATTTTTGCCCTCCAGCTCATTAAGAGCCTGTTTGCTGGCTTCAATGGCAAGGCCCTTGGGGAAAAGGAAATTTCTTGCGTATCCATCACTTACATTTATTAAATCGCCCTTTTTGCCTTGGGATTTCACATCCTGTTTCAAAATAACTTTCATTTTATATCATCCTTTCTTTATTCGTCGATTAAAGCATCATCAATGGCTCTGCAAAGCTTTTCTTCCGCCTCCGGAAGAGTTATATCCTGAAGCTGTGCGCCCGCTATGTTAATATGTCCGCCGCCGCCCAGCTTTTCCATAATTATCTGGACATTAACTTCATCCAATGACCTTGCGCTGAAGTAAACGATTTTACCTCGTTTCAAAATAACAAACGCCGCTTCAACACCCTTTAAATCCAAAAGCTCGTCGGCAACCTGTGCGCACATAACCTGAGCTTCTCTTGCCTCATCACTTACCAAACAAATTGCAATATTATCATGATATATACTTGCCGTACTCATAATTTTTGCCTTTTTCAAATAGGTGTCTCGGTCACATTTGAAAAGTCTGCGAATTTCAACGGTGTCCACACCCATTCGTTTAAGATAAGACGCCGCTTCAAAGGTTCTTACGCCCGCCTTATTCACAAAGCCGTTGGTGTCCATAAAAATACCAGCATACAAAGCTTCGGCTTCTTTTCTGTCCAAAATCGGCTCTTCCTGAACATACTGAATAATTTCCGTAACCATTTCACAAGTTGACGAAGCATACGCCTCATGATAAGTAAGGGCCACATCCTTAATATAATCCTCGCTTTTTCTGTGATGGTCGATAAGAACCACATTCTCCGTGTGGCGAAGCAAATCCGGACATTCAACCATGGACGGTCGGTGTGTATCCACCACAATAACAAGTGTATCCTTTTCAAGGGTGTTCATAGCCTGCTCGTTTGTAATAAACGCCTCAAGATAATCTGTCTTATGTTCAAATGCCGCTATAGTCTCCTTGGCATTCACCGTTTCCTTATCAACAACTATAAAAGCCCTTCGGTTTCGGCTTTTTGCCACCTTAAAAAGCCCGATCGCAGCACCGATACTGTCCATATCTCCCGCCTTGTGTCCCATAATCAGAACCTTGCCGGAATTATCAATAAGCTTTCTTAAAGCAAATGCCACAACCCTTGCTTTGACCTTCGTACGCTTTTCCACTTCTCGGCTCTTTGCGCCGAAAAAGCTTAAAGATTCTCGGTCTTTTATAACAACCTGGTCTCCGCCTCGTCCCAAAGCCATATCTATGGCAAATTTGGCAAAGCCGTCATTTTCCTTGGGATTTTCGCCGTGCTGACCTATTCCTATACTGACCGTGACAGGAATTTTGTTTTCCAAATTGATGTTTTTAATCTGATTTAAAACATCAAACTTATCATCTAAGATTTTCTCAAAATTTTTCTGCTCAAACATAACGAGAAACTTATCTCTCTCATATTTTCTAAACACACCGTCGCCCAAAGCAATCCAATTT
>CAZTEA010000130.1:0-4290 GCA_964612315.1 uncultured Oscillospiraceae bacterium
AGCTGTTTGGGTGATATAACAGAATTTAACGAAGAATATATAAAATCCTCATTAAAGGAAAAATACAATAAATATTTTCGCCGTGAAATTGAGTTTCGTGAAATTTCTTTCGGTGTTCACAGAGATGATATTGAATATTTCATAAACGGAAAAAATGTTAAAGCCTTTGGTTCGCAGGGGCAGCAAAAGACGGTTGCGTTGGTGCAGAAAATTGCGGAAGTTGAACTTATTTCGGAGGAGATAGGAGAATATCCTGTTTTGCTTTTGGATGATATTATGAGTGAGCTTGATTTTTTGCGTCAAAGCTATATTTTAACAAAAATAAAAAATATGCAGATTATAATTACCTGCACAGATAAAGAAAAATTTGAAATTCTTCCCGAAACACGGGAAATTAAAATAGAAAAAGGAAGGCTTGTTTAAATGTATCTTCATTTGGGAAGCGATACGGTGGTTAATACCGATGATATAATTGCAATGATGGATTTGGAAAGTTCGTCAATGTCCAAATACAGTAAAGAATTTTTAAAAATTGCAACAGAGGAAGGATTTGTTAAAAATGTTTCCGAAGAAATTCCGAAATCTTTTATTGTATGCGAAAAAGATGGACAATCTGTGATTTATATAACCAATATTTCAACAAAAGCTCTTTCGGGAAGAGTGCGAAAGACTTTCGGTTTAATACAAGATTAACAGCTCTTTGGAAAAATTGAAAGGAGTTTATTATGGAAGACAATATTACAAATGTTTCTCAGCAAAACAAATACGACGAAAGTCAAATCCAGGTACTGGAAGGACTTGAAGCTGTAAGAAAGCGACCGGGTATGTATATCGGTTCAACTTCTTCAAGGGGACTTCATCATTTGGTTTATGAAATTGTGGATAACTCAATTGACGAAGCTCTTGCCGGTTATTGTAAAAAGATAACTGTGGTTATTGAAAAGGATAATTCAATAACCGTAAGTGATGACGGTAGAGGTATTCCTGTTGGAATTCAGCAGCAAACAGGACTTCCGGCGGTTGAAGTTGTTTTTACAGTTCTTCACGCCGGCGGTAAATTCGGCGGCGGCGGATATAAGGTTTCGGGCGGTCTTCATGGTGTTGGTGCGTCTGTTGTTAATGCTCTTTCCGAAAGCCTTGAGGTCGAGGTTTGTGACGGACAGCATATTTATCAGCAGGAATATAAAAGAGGCGAAAAGAAATATGACCTTAAAGTTATAGGAGATACGGATAAAACCGGGACAACGGTTCATTTTAAACCGGATAGCGAGATTTTTGAAGAAACCGTATATGATTACGATATCCTTTTAACTCGTCTTCGTGAGCAAGCTTTTTTAAATGCGGGTGTGCGTATTCATTTAATAGATGACCGTGAAGATGAAAACGGCAATAAGAGAGAGGACGATCTTTGTTATGAGGGAGGAATAAAGGAATTTGTTACTTATATCAATCGTAATAAAGAACCGATTCACGAAAATGTTATATATGTAAATGCCGTTCGGGAAAACTCCGAAGCCGAAATTGCTCTTCAATACAATGACGGATATACCGAAAATTTAATAAGTTTTGCAAATAATATTAACACCACCGAGGGCGGAACTCACGAAACAGGCTTTAAATCCGCTTTGACAAAGGTTTTAAATGATTATGCAAGAAAATATAAATTCTTAAAAGAAAATGATAAGAATTTAAGCGGTGAAGATACAAGAGAAGGTCTTTCGTGTGTTATAAGCGTTAAAGTTACGGAGGCACAGTTTGAAGGACAAACCAAAACGAAACTCGGAAACAGCGAAATGAGAAATATCGTTGAAAAAATGGTAAACGAGAAGTTAACCGAGTTTATGGAGGAAAATCCCGCTGTTGCCAAAATAATTATTGAAAAAGCAATGACGGCGTCTCGGGCAAGAGAAGCGGCAAAGCGAGCAAGAGAAAATACAAGAAGAAAAAGCGCACTTGACAGCGCAAGACTTCCCGGTAAGCTTGCCGATTGTTCGTCAAGAGATAATCAATTTACGGAAATATATATTGTCGAAGGTGATTCGGCAGGAGGTTCGGCAAAGGAAGGTCGTGACCGTCGTTATCAGGCAATACTTCCTCTTTGGGGAAAAATGCTTAATGTTGAAAAGGCGAGAGTGGATAAGGTTTATACAAATGAAAAGCTTCTTCCTGTTATAACCGCTTTGGGAACAGGTGTTGGTGATGATCTTGATATATCAAAAATTCGTTACGGAAAAGTTATTATAATGGCGGATGCCGATGTTGATGGTGCTCATATCAGAACTCTTCTTTTAACATTTTTCTTCAGATTTATGCGTCCTTTAATAGAAAACGGACATATTTATCTGGCACAGCCCCCTCTTTACAAAATTTCAAAGGGTAAAAAGCATAAATATGCTTATAATGAGGAACAGCTTAAAGAAGCTCTTGAAGAAATTCCGGAGGGATATGTTCAGCGTTACAAGGGTCTTGGTGAAATGAATCCCGGACAGCTTTGGGAAACAACAATGGACCCTGAAAATCGTGTTATGCTTAAAGTTGAACTTGATGATGCAAGAAGAGCAGACGAGATTTTCACAATCTTAATGGGCGAAAAAGTTGAACCTCGTCGTAAATTTATTGAAGAAAATTCAAATAATGTTGTAAATCTTGATATTTAATTTTTAAACCGCCCTATTTTGGGCGGTTTTTACTTTAAGGAGAAAATATGAATAAAGCGGAAAAATATAAAAATGAGGAAGCCTATCAAAAAAAGATAAGAAATATTCTTTATGAAAAGGATATTGATAAGGCAAAAGAGGTTTTTGACAATTTCAATAAAATGATGTCTTATTACAAATGTGCGATGATGGAGATTGAAACAAAATTCAATGTTTTAAATGAAGAATATTCTCTCCGCTACGACAGAAATCCTATTAACGGAATGAAAAGCCGTTTAAAAAGTCTTATGAGTATGAAAGACAAGCTTGAAAAGAAAAAGCTTCCGATTACCATTGAATCTGCGGAAAAAAATCTTAACGATATTGCGGGAATAAGGGTAATATGTTCTTTTTCCAACGATGTTTATGCTTTAGCAGACGCACTTTTGAAGCAAGATGACATATTTTTGGTTGAGAAAAAGGATTACATAAAAAATCCGAAACCCAACGGCTATCGCAGCTTGCATCTTATAGTTGAAGTTCCTATTTTTCTTTCAAAAGAAAAACGAAATATGAAAGTTGAAATTCAGCTCAGAACTATAGCGATGGACTTTTGGGCGAGTCTTGAACATCAATTAAGATATAAAAAAGATTTTGAATTTACGGAAAATATGGCACAGGAGCTTTTTAACTGTGCAACTCTTTCGGCAGAGCTTGACGAAAGAATGAATCATTTAAGAGAACAAACCTTTAAAGAATAATAAATAAGAGACTACTATTAAATAAAATAGTTGTCTCTTATTTATTTTAAATCTTTTTTGGGAGATACTCCGTTTTCTTTAATATAAAATCTGTAAAAAGAAGAATAGTCGGAAAAACCGCAGCTTGTACAGGCTTCTCCGATTGGAATTCCACTTTTGCAAAGATTTTTAACGGCGGAAAGCCTTTTTTGATTGATAAAATTATGAACTGTGTATCCTGTTGATTCTTTAAAAGAGCGGCAAAGATGATATTTTGAAATAAAGAAAAGAGAGGAAAGGGTATCAAGGGAAATATCCTCTTTATAATGGTCGTTAATATATGAAATGATATTTCGAATTTGGGTATTTCCTTTTTCACTTTCGGAAAAATTTTTTATATTGTTTAAAACATATAAAAATTCAATAACAGCCGCTCGTACAACGGGCTTATCAATATTTTTTCCGCCGTCGCTGTATTTTATAATACTGTTTATTATGTCAAAAAGACCGCTCTCTTTTATGTCTTTTGCTAAAATCTTGTTGTTTCCGTTAAAAACATTATCTGTAAAAATATTTTCATATTCTTTACAATGAAATTTGTGAAAAAACTCCGGATTTATATTGATTACAAATCTTTTATAAACTGAATTTGAGTGGTGAAAAATTCTGTGCATTTCATATCGTTTGATAACTACGGCATCAAGGGAATTTAAAGTATAGTTGTTTCCTTCAACAATATATTCGGAATCACCCTTAAAAAATAGTAAAAATTCATATCCGTCGTGATAATGAAGCTCAAAATGCTCAGTTTTTGGCTGAATTGACTCCGAATAGGTAATGGTAAAATAATTATTCATCACTTTCACCTCTTCTTTATATTAACACATAATAGCAATTTTTGCAATATTATTATC
>CAZTEA010000131.1:0-4280 GCA_964612315.1 uncultured Oscillospiraceae bacterium
AAAAAACAATTCTTTAATACTTCTCGAACCTATCTGAACGCTTTCGCAATCGGTCATTTTTCCGTTTTTAATGCCTATAAATTCAACACTTCCGCCGCCGGTATCCAAAATTACGCCGTTTGATATTCCTGTTCTGGAAGCAACCCCGGCAAAGTCCAGCTTTGCTTCCTCTTCGCCGGACAAAACTCGGATTGAAATACCCGTTTGGTCTTTAACGGCTTTTAAAAACTCCTCTTGATTTTTCGCCTTTCTCACCGCCGCCGTTGCACAGGCAAAAACCTCGCAAACATCAAATTTCTTCATAATATTTATAAAAATCAAAAGGGCGTCAACGCACCTCTTTACGGGTTCGCCTTTGATAAGCATGTCCTCGTTCATTCCCTCACTAAGCTTAATTGCGTTTTTCCCTCGAAACAAAACTTCTCCGTTTTCCCTGTTCAAAACAGTCATTCTCACAGAATTTGAGCCTAAATCTATAATACCTATGTTTGTCATTTTAACCACCTTTAGCAAAATTCTTATTCCATATTTTATCACATATTCCGAAAATAATCAATAAACTTTGGCAAAGGTTGACAAACTTTGATATTTACATTAAAATGATAATAACAACTATAAACAGAAAGGACTGTTTTTTATTCATGTCGAATAATAACAAAAAAATTTCAACAAGCACTCTTGTTATGGGAGCTTTGCTTACGGCATTATCTTTTATAATTCCTATGTTTTTTCCAAAACTTCCTTTACCTCAGCCGTTTAGCGTAACCTTTGCCTCCCATGTTCCGACATTGCTCGCAATGCTGATAAATCCTATTTTGGCAATTTTTACGGTTATCGGTTCAACTGCTTCGTTTTTCGTTTCCTTGGGGCCGATTGTTGCGCTTCGTGCGGCAAGCCACATAATTTTTACTGTTGTGGGATGCTTGCTCCTTAAAAAGAACCTGAATATGTACCTTGTTCTCGGCATTTGCGCAATTCTTCACGGTTTGGGAGAAGTTTTGGTTGTAAACTTCCTTTATCCCGTCCAAGATCTCACAGCCTCCGCAAGTCAAAGCGGTATGTCTGTTATCGGATATCTTTGGGGAATCGTGTTCGGCATAACAATTTTCCATCATATCATCGACTGCATTATTACCGTGCCAATTTTTAAAGCATTAAAGAAAGCAAGACTCGTATAATCTAAAAACAAAACATCCGTATGGCTTACAAAAACCCATACAGATGTTTTTTATTTTAATCTTTCATCAGCTCATCTGTCAGTCTTATAATTTCGGGAGCAATTTTTTTCCTCTCCGCCTTAACCGTCCTTGAATAAATCGGATAAGCGAGAGAAACCGCAACAAGACCCGCAATTCCTATAAATATTCCCGGAACAAACCAAACTTTTTTCCAAACCATACAGCAGCTCATACCAAGGCCGAGCACAAGTACTCCAACAACTCCGATTATCAAGGAATATATTTGCCCTTTTTTCACAACCCCCTCGTCCAAACGGCGAAGCTGTTCCAGTTTATCTTCTTCTCCGTTAATGTATTTTTGGCGTATTTTGTTAATCTCATCCTGTCTCTGCGCCGAATATTTATAGCTAAAAACATCTTTTCTCTCTTCCATTTTCATTATCCTTTCCTTTTTATCCTTAAATTCTTAATTTCTTTTGTAGATTGCACAATCATATAAACCGCCATCAAAAGCACGCAAAGACATACCGCCGACCCTGTTGTGCCCGTCATAATAAGCCGAAATTCATAGGTATCGCTCTTTCCGAAAGCGTTTATCATTGCAGTTTCAAGAATGAGCATTGAAACCGCCGCTGACGCCAAATTCACCGCCTTTGCCGTCAGCATAACCGGGCTGTTGTATTTTCTGTATTCGATTATATTGGCAACCGCCTTTGTAAGCGATGAAAAAGTATACACCGCCATAGCAATTGTTGTTATATAATGATGCTTAAAGCCTCTGCCTTGTATTGAAATATAAAAAACTATTATAACAAGCGCTATATTCATAACAAGCAAAGCCATTCCGCAAAACCGTCTTATATAAAATTCTTTTCTCTTGTTTTCTCCGGGCTTGTATCTTATTATATGGCGAAGCATAAAAAACCTCATAACGCCCAGCAACGCATAATATGCGCTGAGAGCATAATACCACACCGTTTTATGGTGAAATCCCAAGCTAAGCTGAAAAGCGGAATAAGAAACATTCATTATAAGAGAGCCAAAAAGCGAAAGCCTTATCCTCAGTCGTAAATCCTTTTCGTATTTTGCTATATATTTATTCTTTTCCTTAATTGTTTTCGTCTTTTTGTAAGCCCAAGGAATCTTCATACACAAGACCGTAAGAGTATAAGCCGAAAGGGCATATACCAAAAAGGCAACAACATCTTCTTTTAAACCCGTTAAAAATATATACGGCAAAAGCACGGCAGACAAAAAGACAAGTACCACCGTAATTTTTGCATCGGGATTTAAGGCTCTTTGCAGGGCATACTTAAAGTTTTTCATATTATCCTCTCCGAACTTTCACCGTAAAGACACTTCCCTCGCCTACCTTGCTTTCAACCGCTATGTCACTTCCCGTTATGTAAGCAACACGCTTTACGAGTGCAAGCCCCAAGCCGTTTCCCTCATGGGAATGCGAAGTATCTCCTTGATAAAACTTATCAAACATATGCGCTCCCACCTCTTTGGAAATTCCGCAGCCTGTATCGGCTATCTTCACAACGGCATATTCCTCGTCCCTATGAAGATTAACCGAAATTTTCCCGTTTTTCGGCGTAAACTTTACGGCATTGGAAAAAAGATTACTCCATAACATCGACAAAAGGTCACAATCACCTGATATTAAAATTGCTTCGTCTATATCCGTTTCGATTTTAATTTGCTTCTCTTCCAAAACTTCCTCAAAATCCAGCAAGCACACACAAAGCTGTTCACTTAAATTATATGTCTCTTTTTTCGGAAAAATCTGTTGATTTTCCAGTTTGTTCAGCTTTAAAATATTGGATATCAAGTTCGCCAGCCTTTCTGACGCCTTTGTTATCGCTTCCGCATATTCTTGGCGTTTTTCATCGGAAATCTCTTTGTTTTGGAGCATTTTTCCGTAATTTTTAATGACCGATAAGGGCGTTTTGATTTCATGGGACACATTGGCGATAAAATCCGTTCTCAGAGTTTGCGTCCCCGAAAGCTCTTCTGCCATTTTGTTAAAGCAATCGATAATTCCGTTGAATCCGTATTCATCGTCAAAGCTGCGCTCTTTTAAAATGCGAACCGAAAAATCGCCGCTTATAATTTTCTCCGCAGCATTCGTAATTTTTTTAACCGTTTTACCTACTGTAATCCGCCGCCTTACCGTATCGATAACCGTGCAAACTAGGCTTAAAAACATCACATTTAAAAATGTCAGCTTGGCGGCACTATGCAAATTTTCTTCTGTAAAGGTGATATTCATACTCTCGGACATTTTGCCGATAAAAAGCACAACGCAGCAAGTAATTACAAATGCAATCAGCATAAAAAACACCGTATATCTGTAAATTGCTTTTAAAATTTTGCGAAAAATTTTTTCCTCTTTCATTTAAGCACCGCCTTATAACCCAATCCGTGAACCGTTACTATCTCAAAATCCTCACACTTGGCGAGCTTTCCTCTCAGCTTTGTCATATAAACATCCACCGTCCGAAGTCCCGATGCCGAATCGGCGCTCCAAAATTCGTCCATAAGCTTAGTTCTCGTAAAAGTCTTTTTGGGATAAGACAAAAGCTTGTATAAAATACTGAATTCCCTTGCCGTAAGCGCTATTTCCTCGCCGCCAAGATACGCTGTATGTTCATCGGCATCCATTACAAAGCTTCCTATTTCGATTTTTCTCGACCACACAATTTTTGCACGGCGCAAAAGTGCCGAAATGCGCAAAAACATCTCCTCCAAATCAACGGGTTTTACCATATAATCGTCAATTCCTGCCAGATACCCCTTTTTCTTTGCCTCAAAATCATCCCTTGCCGTCATAAAAAGAATGGGAATGTCCTCGTTTAAAGAGCGGACTGTTTCTGCAAACTCAAAGCCGTCTGTTTTCGGCATCATGACATCGGAAACAATTATATCAAATACTGATTCATACATTGCCTCATAGGCTTCATCGGCGCAAAAACAGCCTGTTGTTTCAAATCCCTTTTGATTTAAAAAGGCGCAAACCGACCGATTCAGTTCTTTATCGTCCTCAACAACCAAAATCTTAAACATATAGCATCCCTCCTATTTTGTTTATTTTAACAC
>CAZTEA010000132.1:0-4233 GCA_964612315.1 uncultured Oscillospiraceae bacterium
CTTTTACTAAGCTCCGTTGCCAGTTTAACTCGCTGTGCCTCACCGCCGGAAATTGTGGTTGAGGGCTGACCGATTTTGATATAGCCCAGACCCACATCGTATAAGGTTTGCAGTTTCCGTGAAATTTTGGGAATGTTTTCAAAAAATTTCAACCCTTCTTCCACGGTCATTTCAAGAACCTCGTAAATATTTTTGCCCTTATACCGAACCTCCAAGGTTTCTCTGTTGTAGCGTTTTCCGCCGCAAACCTCACAGGGAACATAAACATCGGGCAAAAAGTGCATTTCGATTTTTATGATACCGTCGCCTGCGCAAGCCTCACATCTACCGCCCTTTACATTAAAACTGAACCTTCCCGGACCGTAACCTCTGCTTTTCGCCTCAGCCGTTGACGCAAACAAATCTCTTATATCCATGAAAAGTCCCGTGTAAGTTGCTGGATTTGAACGAGGAGTTCTTCCGATTGGAGATTGGTCAATGTTTATCACCTTATCCAAAGCTTCAACCCCGATTACCTCCTCATACTTCCCCGGGTGCTGCTTGGCGTGATTTAATTTATTTGCCAAAGATTTATACAAAATTTCATTGACAAATGAGCTTTTACCGCTTCCCGAAACACCCGTTACGCAAGTAAAAGTCCCCAAAGGAATTTTTGCGGTAACATTTTTAAGATTATTTTGCTTCATTCCCTTTATTTCAAGAAAATTGCCGTTTCCGCATCTTCTTTCATCGGGAATTGCTATTTTGCGTTTTCCGCACAGATACTGACCCGTAACGGAGTCCTTGCTCTTCATAATTTCCTGCGCAGTTCCCTGTGCAACAATATTTCCGCCGTGAACACCGGCTCCCGGCCCTATGTCTATAATATGGTCCGCCGCAAGCATAGTATCCTCGTCATGTTCAACAACAATCAAGGTATTTCCCAAGTCACGAAGTCTTTTAAGCATCGCAATCAGCTTTTCGTTATCCCTTTGATGAAGTCCGATACTGGGCTCATCCAGAATATATAAAACGCCCATAAGGCTTGAGCCAATTTGTGTTGCAAGTCTTATTCTCTGCGCTTCTCCGCCTGACAATGTTCCGGCACTTCTTGAAAGGGTAAGATAGTCAAGCCCCACGCTGACCAAAAAATTAAGTCTTTCTCTTATTTCCTTTAAGATTGCTTTGGCAATAATTTGTTCCTTCTCGTTAAGACTTATTGAGTTAAAAAACTCATATGCCCTCGCAACCGACATATCCGTTACCTGATTTATATTATAACCCTTAACCGTTACCGCAAGAGTTTCCGCCTTTAATCTTGCACCGCCGCATTGCGGACAGGGCATAGTTATCATTAAAGACTCGATTTCCTTTTTCACCCACTCGGAATTGGATTCGCCGTGACGTCTTTCAAGATTATTCACAAGTCCCTCAAAGGAGGCATACTGCACCCCTTTGGTATACCTTCTGTCCACATTAAGCTTCAGCTTTTCACCTTTTGTGCCATACAACAGGACATCGACAACTTCCCGAGGAAGCTGATTTATCGGAGTATCCAAGCTGAAATTATATTTCCTTGCAATTCCGTCGTAATACATTCCGGCAATTGTGGATTCATCGGAATTACTCCAACCCGTTGCCACAATTGCACCTTGATTTATTGATTTTGTTTTATCCGGAATAACCTTTTCGGGGTCAACCATCGTCAAAGAGCCTATTCCCATACATTGGGGGCAAGCACCGTAAGGCGTGTTAAAGGAAAACATTCTCGGTGTAAGCTCCTCCATACTTATTCCGCAATCATCACAGGCATAATTGGTGCTAAAGCTCAGCCGTTCTCCGTCGATTATATCAATTGTCACGGTTCCGCCCGACATTTCAAGTGCCGTTTCCAAAGAATCCGTCAGTCTTCGCTCCATCCCCTCTTTAACCGCAAGGCGGTCAACAACAATTTCTATTGTGTGCTTTTTTTGTTTATCAAGTCCTGTTTCGCTGCCGTCGAGCTCCGTCATCTCTCCGTCAATTACAGCTCTTGCAAAGCCTTTTTTGAAAGCATCCTTAACTATTTTATTATGCTCGCCCTTTCTTCCCTTTACGACAGGAGCCAATATTTGAAACTTAGTCTTATCAGGAAGAGCGATTATACTGTCAGCAATTTGGTCGATTGACTGAGATTTAATTTCCTTGCCGCACTTCGGGCAATGAGGAATACCTATTCTCGCAAACAAAAGTCTTATATAATCATAGATTTCCGTTACTGTTCCCACCGTTGAACGAGGGTTTTTCGCCGTTGTTTTCTGGTCAATTGAAATTGCCGGAGACAGCCCTTCAATACTTTCAACATCAGGCTTGTCCATCTGCCCCAAAAATTGTCTTGCGTAAGCCGAAAGCGATTCGACATAGCGTCTTTGCCCCTCGGCATAAATCGTATCAAAGGCAAGGGTGGATTTTCCGCTTCCCGATAAGCCCGTTACAACAAC
Organism: uncultured Oscillospiraceae bacterium; assembly: GCA_964612315.1. Taxonomy (GTDB): domain Bacteria; phylum Bacillota; class Clostridia; order Monoglobales; family Monoglobaceae; genus SIG454. The sequence goes on from CAZTEA010000132.1 coordinate 2,460, forward strand.
CAATTTATCTCTGGGAATTTCAACATCAATATTTTTTAAATTATTCTCTTTTGCACCTTTTATAACTATATTTTTCTGCATAATTTAACCTTCCGCAAGCTTCTTTATTTCATCCCTAAGCTGTGCCGCCAATTCAAACTGCAAAAGTTCTGCGGCCTGCTTCATCTTAATTGTAAGCTCGGCTATTCGTCTTTCTTTTTCTTCTCTGTCAAGTTTTTCGCTGCGGCTTAAATTCTCACCGATTTGAGCACTTATCACACCATGAACATTTTTCTTGACGGTTTCGGGCGTTATTCCGTGCTTTAAGTTAAACTCCTCTTGAATTTTCCGTCGGCGACGTGTTTCATTTATTGCCCTTTCCATAGAACCGGTTACCGTGTCCGCATACATAATTACTTTTCCCTCGGCATTTCTTGCCGCCCTGCCAATTGTTTGGACAAGGGATGTTTCGCTTCTTAAAAATCCCTCCTTATCGGCATCAAGAATTGCAACCAAAGAAACCTCTGGAATATCAAGCCCCTCTCTTAAAAGATTGATTCCAACCAAAACATCAAATTCGCCCAATCGCAAATCACGGATAATTTCCATTCTTTCAATGGTTTGAACATCGGAATGAAGATATTTTACTTTAACATTCATTTCCTCGAAATAGTCCGTTAAACGCTCAGCCATTTTTTTTGTTAATGTGGTAACCAGAACTCTCTCGTTTTTCTCGGTTCTCTTAACAATTTCTCCGTACAAATCATCGATTTGCCCCAATATGGGACGAACCTCAATTTCAGGGTCCAAAAGTCCCGTTGGGCGGATAACCTGCTCAACAATTTCCGAAGATTTTTCTCTCTCAAAGTCCGCCGGCGTTGCCGAAATAAATACTGCCTGATTTATTCGGTCGTAAAATTCGTCAAAATTCAGCGGTCTGTTGTCATACGCCGACGGCAGTCGAAAGCCGTAGCGCACAAGGTTATCCTTTCTTGCTCGGTCTCCGGCAAACATTGCTCTTACCTGCGGCAAAGTCACATGACTTTCGTCCACCATTAAAAGAAAATCCTTCGGGAAATAATCCATAAGCGTAAAAGGCGGACTCCCCGCTTCTCTACCGCTCATATGTCTTGAATAGTTTTCAATTCCGGAGCAAAATCCCGTTTCACGCATCATTTCGATATCATACATTGTGCGTTGTCTTATTCTTTGCGCCTCAATTAAAAAATTGCCCTCTTTAAGCTCTTTTTCCCTTTGTTCAAGTTCTTCTTCAATTGACGAAATCGCACGCTCCATTTTTTCCTTTGTTGTAACATAATGCGATGCCGGATATATGGCACAATGCTTTAAATTAGCTGTAATTTCGCCCGTCGCCGTATTGATTTCGCTTATTCTTTCCACTTCATCGCCGAAAAATTCCACTCGGAGTGCGCTTCCGCCCGAATAAGACGGAAAAATATCGATAACATCCCCTCGAACACGAAATTTATTTCTCTCAAACGCAATATCGTTTCTTTCGTAACGAATTTCAATCAGCTTATCGATTACCTCATCTCTGTCTTTCTCCATGCCCGGTCTTAATGATATAACCATATTTTTATAGTCGATAGGATCCCCGAGACCGTAAATACAGGAAACGCTGGCAACTATTATAACATCGTCTCTTTCCGAAAGAGCCGCCGTTGCGCTATGCCTTAACTTATCGATTTCATCATTCGTCTGAGCATCTTTTTCTATATAGGTATCCGAATGCGGAATATACGCTTTCAAGACTATCCTTGATTGTATCCACTAT
>CAZTEA010000133.1:0-4233 GCA_964612315.1 uncultured Oscillospiraceae bacterium
GCATAAAGCTTCGCGAAAATGATACTGTAATGTCCGTTATTCTCAGGGTTTTTGACGCAAAGGATATTGAATTTAACAAAGATGCGGAAACCGGCGAGCTTACGGGGGGCTATCTTTCTTCCGTTGCCGGTCTTGCCGAAACGGACGGCGGTGAAAACAGCGGCTGGATGATTACCGTAAACGATTGGTTTGCCACAGTCGGTGCAGCCTCTATGTATCCGTCGGATAAGGACGAAATCGTTGTTCGCTACTCCACCTCTTGGGGCGCTGACCTCAAAAGCCTTTGGGACTCTTCCGAAACAGAACTGGACGCTCTTTCCGTTGACGGCGGAACGCTTTCACCCGAATTTTCCTCGGATGTTTTCGAATATGAGCTTACACTTAACCGAAATGTTGAAGAAATAGATATCTCTTACGAAGCAAAAAATAAGAATTTTCAGGTTCGAACATATAAAAATGCGGAGATTTCGGATAGTGCAATCGCAAATGAGAGCGAATACGAAAGCGAACTCAGCGGTCTTTCCGCCTCGAAAAACAACCTTACCGAAAAGCTGGGATTTTACAAAAACGGCAAGGATATTCCCGTTGCCGACGGAGATACGATAGTTATCGGCTGTGGCCTGCCGTCTTGGACAAGTATGAACGAATCCGACAGCGGTAGCATTTACTCCATTACAATAAAGAACCCCATCCCTTCGGAATTTGAAACGAAAATTGACGAGAAATATAGAATTTACGAAGAATATAACGAAGAAAATCACTCCGAAAAAGAGTTTGCAAAGGACATGGCACCTGGAATTTTTGCCCTGTACGACGAATTTGCCGCTCTTGACTCCACAGAGGAGATTGACACCAAGCATTTGCAAAAGTTTTTCCTTATGCTTGGTAATGCGCTGGACAGCGCAATCGAAATCACGCCCGAAACAGTTTATCAAAACTCTAAAATTAAATTCAAGTGGAAAAACAGTCACCCAATCGACGAGCTTGCCAACCTCCGTTTGGTAAAGGTTCCGAAGAAAAATGATGACTACGCTTTTGACAAAGCCGAGGATTTGGTTTCTCTTGATATAAATTTGGCGGATAAAGAAATGAGCTCCGTTATCAAGGTTGGCGATATGTCAAGTAAACCGAGCGTTGGCGAAAGAATTGAATTTTACCTGGATTTATCTTTTGGCAGTAAAATTATATACAGCCAATTTATGGATAAAACCGTTGTAAAGGCGAGCAACACCGACGGTGGAGGTGGCGGCGGCGGAAACATTTCCGCAGTTCCGACCCCCACTCCCACTCCCGCACCGGAAATTACCGACCCCGACACAACCGAACCCACCCCCGCACCTTCCTCGCCGTATGTATATTTTGATGTTCCGCAAAAGGAGCTTGGCCAGGAAATTGCCTTTTCAGATTTGGAAAATTACGCCTGGGCAAAGGACGCCATTGATGCTTTGGTAAAGCAAGGCGTGTTAAACGGCGTGTCCGAAAACGAATTTGCCCCTGATGAAAATGTTACTCGTGAGCAATTTGTCAAAATGCTTGTACTGGCTTTTGATTTTGAAATTCCGACACAGGTAGTACCCAACTTCACCGATGTTGACAACTCGGCTTGGTATGCACCGTATGTTTATGCGGCTTCTTATGCCGGAATTGTTCAGGGCGAATCACCTACAACTTTCGGTATCGGAAAGTTTATCACCCGTGAAGATATGGCCACTTTGCTTTACCGAGCAATCGGTTCGCCGTTCACAACATACGAACCGCCTTATTTGGATTTTGACACGGTTTCGGATTACGCAAAGCCTGCGGTGGCGCTTTTCTCCGACGAAGGCTCGATTTCGGGCTATATGGAGCTTGACGGAACTTATTTCAGACCAAAAAACTTCGCAACTCGTGCGGAAGCGGCAAAAATTATGTATAATGTAAGATAAAACTAAGGCGCAAACTTTCGTTTGCGCCTCTTATTATTAGCAGCCGCAGCCGCAACCGCCCGAACGACCATTATCGCCGTTACAGCAACAAGAAATTAAGAGAATTAACACGATAATCCAGATGCAATTGTTATCACCGAAGCACATACTTACACCTCCTTTCACCCTACTTGAAAATTTTTAATCGCAACAGCAGGAGCCTGAGCTAATCGTGCTTGCTCCGTTACCGCAACCGCAGCAGCTGATAAGCAATATAAGAACGATTATCCATAAGCAGTTATTTCCACAGCCCACACCTTGCACCTCCTTTTTCTCTTCTCAATTTCATAATATGGTATTTTCCGGTTTTGGTTACTGTTTTCAAAAAATTCTTGATTTTATTATATGCCCATAGTATAATAAAGAAAAAGAGGAGGGAAGCGCTGTGAACAATCCTGTGCCAAAAGCGAAAAAAATTTTTGTTCAAGGAGAGGTCTTTGAAAATTGCGCCTATGTTACCGTTGACTACACTTTTGACGGTTTTTGCGGAGAGGATGTCACCTTTACCTTGCCGTACTTTCCGAATGGGATTTTATGCAATCTTTCAGTTAAGTGTGACTGCGAGGAATATTCTGCCGCCAAAGCCATAAATATTCGTGAAGCCTTTAATGCGCCCATGAAAAAGTCTGTAAGTTTGCGAGAAATCAGCAGCGGGATTCGTACTCTTTGCCTGAAAGATGTTTGCGCAAATAACCGAATTGAAATTTCGGTATCTGTTTGTTTTTTGATTAAGCGATACGAAAATTTTGCCACCTTCACTTTATTCGGGCTTGAAAATCCGCAGCTTTGTCCTGTGGACATTGTTTTCGACTTCCATGGCGAATTTCAAAAATTTCTTTCCCCCACTCATCGGATAACCGCATCTGTTTGCAAGGAATTCACCAAAGTGGCTTGCCGTGGGAATATGATTGAGAGCAACTTCACATTGGATATATTTTACAGCAAAGCGCCGCAAAACGGACTTTTTATTTCACGGCAACCCCTTGCACGAAATATTGCTCTGTGCCGTTTTACGCCAACCTTGCTGCACTCCAACGGGAAGCGGAACGATTTTGACATACATATTTACATATTATCGAAAAAATCACGCTCTTCCGTGCTTGCCGCCGCTGTAGCTTTGCTTAATTGTCTTACGAAAAACAATTTTTTTCGACTTGTGGTAAATTCTCGAATTGTAACCGATTTTCTGCCCGGAAATCGAAAAAATATCGACAATGCAATAAGCCTCATTTGCAGTTTTGATGAGCCTTGCACAACTAATTTCAAAATCGACCGAGCCAAAGTTATTACAATTTGCTCCGGCGCCGATTTTGACCGCATTACGCCTGTTTGCGACTTATCGATTATATGCGACGGGCCGTTTCCGAATAAAAATATCGGTGACGCAGTTTTTACAAGCTCCGACAATGCCGAAAAAATTATTCCCTTTGAGTTTGCAAGACGCTACGGAAAGGCTCTGAAGAACGCTTCATTGATACCTATTGGCGGAATGAATGTTACAATGCTCCCCCCAAAAGCCGAAAACTTGCCGAAAGATACGGTAAGCTTTGCCTTTGCAATACACGATGTTATTCCGCCCAAAGGAATTCAAATTCTTGATAAAAACAGAAAGACGGCTGAAGAAATTCCGCTGGCAATTTTCTCAACAAGTTTAAATGTAAAGGCAATAGACATTATTTTTGCCGTCACCCTTATTCATGAGCTCAACAAACAAATAAAGACCGCCAAACCGGAAGAGCGCTATATGTATCGGGAAAGTATAAACCAAATTTGCATCAAAAACAATATTGCCATGGGCGATATTGCTCTGGTGTGTGTCGGAAACGGTTCCAATATGGGGTTTATCGAAAAGCCAACCTCAAAAACCGGCGATTACGAAAAATATTTTAAAGAAGAAGTTTGTATTGACGAAATTCTTGACCTTATTTTAAGCTCGCAAACAGCAGACGGAATTATTGCAGATATCACCGTTTCTTCGCCCACTCAAACCGTTTTTTCCACAGCCGTTTGCCTTATTGCCCTGTATTTATATAGAAACAGAAAATACAGAGCGTTCGCCCGGCGGTCTCTGAAATTTCTCAAAAAACAAGACAGTTATTTTGCCAAAGCGGCAATCGCTTTATGGAAAGGCGAGGAAATTGATTTTAATCAACTAAAGGGGCGGCTTGAAATGAAAATTATGAACCGCCGTCTTGATGAGCTTGCAATAATTTTAATTAAAAGATTTTTGAAAGACTATTGATTCTTTTTATAAAATGATATATAATTA
>CAZTEA010000134.1:0-4071 GCA_964612315.1 uncultured Oscillospiraceae bacterium
CTTCCATAACAATAACTCTGTCGGATATGGAAAATGCCTCTTCAAGTCTATGCTCAGTTAAAATTACGGTTATCCCAAGCTCTCTGTTGATTTTTTCCAGCGTTTTTAAAAATTCCTCCGCAGCGATCGGATCAAGCTGGCTCGTAGGCTCGTCAAGTATTAAAACCGACGGTTGCATAACCATTACAGAAGCAAGATTTAAAAGCTGTTTTTGCCCGCCCGAAAGCTCCGTCACTTTTTTATGAAACCATGTTTGTATACCGAAGAACGATGCCATTTCCGCCACACGAGTTCGAATTTCGTCGGTATCACAGCCCAAATTTTCCAACCCGAAAGCCAATTCGTGCCAAACCTTATCTGTAACAATTTGATTATCGCAGGATTGCATAACAAACCCGATTTTTTCCGCTTGCTCTCTTTCACTTGCCTCATTCAGCGGCTTTCCCATAAAATATATATCACCGTCTGATTTTCCGTAAGGAGCAAGAGAAGATTTGAAAAGCCTTAAAAGAGTCGTTTTTCCACAGCCGGACTTTCCGCACAAGGTTACAAACTCCCCTTGACAAACAGAAAAATTTATACCTGAAATTGCCGAATTTTCACGATTCGGATATGTAAAATCAAGATTTTCTATTTGATAGCACTTCGACAGTTCGTTAGTTTTTTCCATCTTCTCACCTCTCTTATTTCAATTACGGTCGGCATTAGGCAAAGAGCGAAATATGCGGCAAAGCCGCTTATTCCCAAAAGAGAAATTTCCGCCCCTTTAAGAGAGGGGAAATACCGAAATTTCATCTTCCCCATAACTCCGACAGCGGCAATATATCCGCTCAATAAAGCAATACTAAAAAGAGTTATCCCGTCCCGTTTATCAAACTTGAAAACGGAAAATGCAGATCTTCCTTTCAATCCGTAGCCTCTGGATTTCATACTGTCTGCCGTTTCGACCGAGCTTTCAAGCGCCCATGTTGCCATTACGGACAAAATCGAAATGCCGTTTTTCACTCTTCTTGCCACACCACCGCACGATGGGTCTTTCCCCACACATTTTTGAGCATTTCTGACAGTTTTAAGCTGCGCCGAAAATTTCGGAACGAACCTTAAGGTCATTGACAATATTAACGACAATGACGGAATAATTCGCCCAAACAAATAGATAAATTTATCGCTTGTCATAACCTCATTGTAACAGGAAAACCAGCAAATTACGCCTACAATCATAGCCGCCGCAGCCGCTCCGTATACAACAGATTCGACGGTCAACGGATTGCCGCTCGGCAGATACTCGATAATTGTAACCCCTTCGTGGTTAAAAGCCGGATTCATAAGAGCCATAACAATCACCATGGGGAGCATATAAAGAAGATTGCTTTTAACCGCCTTTTTGCCTTTTAAAATCACCGAATACAAAAAGCTTCCTACCAAAGATATTAAAAGGCAAATAGGATTCATAAACACCATTGCAAAGCCTATCACAAGCACAAAATATATAAAATTGACAATCGGATGATAGGTTTTAAATTCATTCATTTTATCACATTCCGTTTCTTGAGGAATAACCGCCGCCCACATCGGCACCCAAATCACAAGTATAAACAAACTCAATTTTATCGCCGTCTTTAAGCTCGTAACGGGAACATCCATAATTCGGAAACCAGCCGTTTACATTATACATCCAGCCCGAAAGCTCTCCGCAGTCAAATTCATAAAGATTGCCTATTCCCTCAATATAAGCGCTGTTATAAAGAGGCACATTGGTGTATTCCATATGAATTTTATTTTTCTTGGTTTCTCTTTGAAGTACATTAAAAACGCTTTCTCCATCAAAAAATGTAACGGTTTGTTCCGCAAAAATAATTCCGTTTTCAGGCACAAGCTCAACCTTTTCTTTATCAAGCCACTCAAGATTTTTCAAAATAGTATCACATCTTATCGACAGCTTGCATTTTTTCTCTTCACTTGATATATTGCTTTGGTCAGGTTCTACGGGAATCGGCTTTCCGCTTGGGACAGGCTCCGTCATATAGCTGTCCTTTCCCGTTTTTTCGTCAATTTTCATTCCGTTTTCTTCGGAATACTTTGTGTCCCTTTCCTCGGATTGACTTTTTTCATTTTTTGTCGTTTCCCCGTATTTTTCCGTTATTTCTTGAATTTCTTCGCCGTTTCGAGAATTATTTTTCTCGTTTTCAGCTTGCACCCTCTCCCGACTTTGACCGCTTTTTACGCTCCAACCGTGAGAATTGGGAGAATCTCCGCCCCACCAGAAAGCAAACACCAAAGCCGCAACGGCAATAATTGTCGCAATAATTTTGAATTTATTTTTTTTCATCGCATTTCTCCTAAATCAGCTTTGTCCTATCGAGCATATTAAAAAGCATCTGCGCAATTTCGCATCTTTTAACGGCTCTTTTCGGTTCAAGCTCTGTTTCTTCATCGGAAATAATTCCCTCCAAACAACAAAATGCCAAAGCTTTTTTTGCCCATTCGGAGACTTTTACATAATCCGAAAATACCGCCAAGGTATTGCGAATCTCAAGCTCATTCATTTCTTTACTCGCTCCACAAAGCTTCGCCGCCCTTGACAGCATTACGCCGGCTTCCTCTCTTGTAATTGTTCCGTCCGGATTAAAATTTGAGGATGAAACTCCGTTAACTATACCGTAAGCATACGCCGTATTGACATATTGATAAAACCAGTCGTTTTCGCAAACATCTTCAAACACTTTTCCACCCTTTGCGCCAAACCCCAAGCCCTTTACGATAATAGTTGCAAATTCCGCCCTTGTCATTGTGGCATCAGGCTCGAATTTTTCCGATGTTTTGCCGTTAATAATATTTCTCCTTGCCAAATTTTCGATTGCACTTTGGTTCTTGTGTCCCTTGATGTCCTCAAAAGTCTTGTTCTCGTTAACAATCTCGGCTTTTTTTACCTCGGGATTTTTTCCGATTAAGCCAAACTCTATCTCATTTTTTAAGTCAAAATCCACATCGTCCATTGTATATAATCCGCTTTTTCCTTGCTCCGCACGGTTTAAAGCAACCACACCGTAAAAGCTCTGCTCCGTTGACATTTGATTGGTTTCGGCGGCACTCTGTTTGTTTTTGAACCCCTGCCCCTTAACATAATACTTATCTATTAAATTGTCGTAAATGCTGTTTCCGTTTTTGACAAACGCCTCGCAGTCAACAGGAATACCCAACTCACACAGAGCCACAAGCATTTGTGCGCAACTTTCTGCCGAATCTCCGTTCTTTCCCGAAAATCCGCCGTTTTCATCTTGTATTTGAGACATACACAAAAGCGCTTTTTGCGTTGCCGCCTTTACCTTATTCGTATCTTGATATTTTGAAAGCGCCGTTAACGCCATTGCCGTAAGATCCGGGTCCGAAGTGTCACCGGACATTGCCCAGCCTCCGTCGGCTTTTTGCGCCTCCAAAATATGATTTATATACAACTCCTCCGTTGCCTGCACTTTTGCTTCATTATTCTGCGGAATTTCGTATTCTCCGCAATTTATCGCAACAAGTGCCCATATTGCCCCGTTAACCCCTTGCCATACGGTTTTCTCGTAGTCGCCCAAAGGCACCAAAAGATTGTATCCCGCCACATTTGTCGGATCTTTTCCGATAGCCGTCAGCGCAATAATCACTCTTGAATATTCCGTATATTTTCTGTTGTGCAATACGCCGTCTTTTGCCGCAACATATCTTTCAACATTTTCGTAATATTTCTCAAAATACTCTTCATTGATTTCAACTCCGCTTCTTGCCAAACCCAAAATCGCCCATTCGCCTCCGACAGAACCAACCTGAGGGTTTGAAACAGCGCCGTATAAATATGCCGCCGTATCCTCTTTCACTATCTGCGACGATAAAGAAAAGCAATTTGCCGAAAACAAAATAAGCAACGAAAAACACAAAATAATCGAAACCGTCTTTTTCATATAAACTCTCTCCTTGTCTCAAAAAAACTACCGATTCGGCTTTAAATTGAATCGGTAGTCTTAGCTTTTACACTTTAAACAGCGTGCCGATTTGTTTTCCGTCAGCTATTTCGTATAAATTTTCTAT
>CAZTEA010000135.1:0-4043 GCA_964612315.1 uncultured Oscillospiraceae bacterium
CTCAAATATATACGGGTTTGCTTTTTCGGAAAAAGACAGATACGACAGAAATTATTTCTATGATTCCGATACGGCGGACTTTGGTTTGGGGTCGCTTCTTAAGCCGAAATGTACGGCAAATATCTTTTCGTCAAAGGGCGGAGAAAAAGGGCAAAAAGAGTATGTAGCGGCGGTAAATGCGGGAATTGTAGGCAAGAATACCGAAATTAGGGTAAGTGTTTATAAAAATCTTTCGGACAATAAAAATCCCGAAAGCGGAACTTTGGCGGCGGAGGAAGAATTTTATGCCGAACATTCGGGATATTACACAATTGAGCTTTCTTCTCCCGTGCTAATTGAAAAAGGCGAGTCTTTTTCCGTTGTTGCCCAAATTGTTAAAGGAGATTCGTATATTAAGCTTACACAAAACAGCGGAAAGTCTTTTATTCGGAGAAATAACAGCTGGAACGAATCGGCGGCTCCGAGAATTAAGGCATACACGAAGGTTGTAAGCGAAACGGTGGAGATTTTTGACAGAACGGTTTGGGTAAGTCCTGAAAACGAGGGAGGCGAGTTTGTTCTTGCGGCTTACATCGGAAATTATCTCAAAGATTTAAGGGTTTATTCTATTGGAAATGGAAAGGGCAGGCGCTTTGAAATTCCAAAGGAATGGGAAAAGGGTGTTCAGATAAAGGGACTGTTTTGGCGCTCATTTGAAAATATAACTCCGATTTATAAAGATGAGAAAAGTCGGAAATAGCTTAAAGGAGAGAAATGAAATGTTTTGTCCGAAATGCCAAAGAGAATGTGATGAATGTGATGTTTTTTGCAGGGCGTGCGGGAAGCGGTTAAACGGTGAAATTGAGGAAGTTTTGCCGGATGAAGCTGTTGCAGAGCCTTTGAACAGACAGGAAAAATACGAAAATTTTTACGAAAAGCCCAAAAGGAGACGGTCGGTTACAGGCATTATTTTCAGAATAATAACGGTTGTGATTGCGGTCTTGACGGTTACGGCGATAGTGCCCGGATGGATGAAAATTAAGATTTCGAAAGATACTTTTGAAAATTTACCCGCCGTTCAAACGGTGGTAGGCTACGGATATTCCGAGATGTTTTTTGAACGGCTGGAAAATACGATAGAATATAACGAAGCACAGAGCGATATTAAAGGCTTCGGAATTTATGACCGGCTTAAAGACGGCGTTGAGTTTATGGAAAATTTGGCGGAATTTGTATCCCTTGCAACCTTGATTTTGGCGGCGGCAATTGTGGTTTTTGCGTTACTTACCGCAATGCGGCTGAGAGCGGGAGCGCTCCTTTTGAAAATTGCTTATTTGCTTGTGTTTTTGTTGGGAGGCTCAATTGCCATGCTCTCAAAACTGTATGATGTTATAACAGATAAGATAAGTTTGTTGCTGCAAGTGGATTTGGATGAAGTAAAAAGTTTTATAACGGTGCAGGCGTTGCCATCTTGCTATACTGTGCTTACTTTGGCGGCGGTAGGATTTTTGTTTACGCTGTTTTTTAAGAATATCATATTGAAAAAATAAAAAATGCCGAAAAGTCTTTTCCCGCATTTTAAGGGAAAATGAACTTTTCGGCATTTTTTACGGCAATTTATTTCCGTCACTTTTGAAGATATCGTACCATTCTTTTCGAGAAAGCCTAATTTCGCTTGCTTTTATGCAATCCAAAAGTCTTTCTTTGTTCATAGTTCCGGTTATGGGCTGGAATTTGGCAGGATGTCGAAGAAGCCATGCCATTGCAACCGTAGTTTTGGAAACACCGTGTTTTTCTCCGATTTCCGCAAGCTTTTGGTTAAGATTCGGGAAAGCCGGGTGGTCGATGAAGCAGCCCTTAAAAAATCCAAACTGGAAAGGTGACCAGGGCTGAATGGTTATGTCTTTTAAACGGCAGAAATCGAGGACGCCGCCGTCACGGTCTACGGACTCGTCAATTTCCATATTTACATTTAACCCCGATTTTATCATAGAAGAATTGGTTATGCTGAGCTGAAGCTGGTTGGCAACTATCGGCATATCCAAATATTTTTCAAGGAGCTGAATTTGGTAGGGGGTTTGATTGGAAACCCCGAAGTGGCGAACTTTCCCCTCTTTGAAAAGAGTAAAAAAGGCTTCGGTAATTTCTTCGGGTTCTGCCAACGCATCGGGGCGGTGCAGAAGAAGGACATCTAGATAGTCGGTTTTCAGTCGTTTCAGACTCCCTTCAACGGACGATGTGATATGCTCTTTTGAAAAGTCGAACATCCCGTCTGAAATTCCGCATTTTGTCTGAATGAAAATTTTTTCACGAACAGAGGGTGTCATATTAAGCGCCTGCGAAAAAATTTCTTCACATTTGCCTGAGCCGCCGTATATATCGGCGTGATCGAAAAAATTTGCTCCGTTTTCTATGGCGGTATTTAAAAAATCCGCCGCCTCTTTTTGGCTGAGACTGTTAATTCTCATACATCCCACGGCAATGGTGGGAACTTTAAGCTGTGATTTTCCCAAATTGATATGATACATTATATCTCCTCCTTTTTAGATAATTTTAGCATAATGTATAAAATTTGGCAATATAAAAAACCGAAATTCTTTAGCCTAAGGAAAAAGAATTTCGGAAAAGTTTTATTGTTTTAAAGAATCCGCAAAGCGCTGTGCTTCATCAGGGGTGAAGTTTTTGCATTTTGCAACGGCGCAGTAATTTTTACTCGTTACATAAATTGCGATTTCGCCGTTTGTGTCGTCTGAAATATCAGAGCGTTCCCTTTCACAAGCCGTATTTGGCTTTAGTGAGAGTGTAAAGGATTTTCCATTGCCCTCGCCCGTTATCGTGCGGTCGTTTGATGAGGTGTTTTCGTTTGGCAAATTTTCGCAAATGACAACGCCTTGAGGTAAAGTAAGAAGTGTCGTGTCAAGGTCGAAAACTGTCTGTTGTTCGTTTTTTGGAACGCTGTTGTTTTTTCGTGATGAAGCTCCTTTTGCGGCGCTTGATAATTCCGCTGTTTGTGTACTCTCGCTGTAGGTTTGAACCGAGGGTGATGCCTCGTCAGCCATGGCGATGTGGGAGTGGAAATAAGCCTCCTCGTTTTGAGGCTGAATTTTTTCGGAGGCAAGCTTTTTATCTTCAAAAGCCGCAGTATTATTTGAAGTGTTGGAAGAGGTATCTGATTTCACAGCCGTCTCTTTTTCTCGGCTAAAAAAAGCAGAAGCGTCCTCTTTGGCATTATTTTGCGGAACAGGCGTGCTTGGCGCTGTTGCCAAATTCGATAATTGATTTACCTCGCCGATAGAAGTTTTGTGAAAAAATTTGCTGTTTTTTGTGAATAAAACTGCCGAAAGGGTGCATAAAACAATTGCCGCCGCTACGGCGGAGTATTTATAAATTTTCTTGAATTTAATTACTTTTTGCGGTGATTTTCCTTTAATTACCAGGCGTTTTAAAAGGTCTTCGTTTAAAGGAATTGAATCGTTTGCCGCTTTATATTGCTCTTTAAACAATATCCGTGCCTCCTTTAAGTTTCTCTTTAAGCATTTCTCGTCCTCTGTGAAGCTGGGATTTAATTGTGCTTTCTTTTTGCCCCAAATATTTCGCTATTTGGGAAATCGATAAATCCTCGTAGTAGAACAGATGAACAACAGTCTTGTATTTGGGGGGGAGTTCCAAAACCGCATAATAAATATCGCTTTTCTCTTTGGGAAGAACAGTCATATCGGTCTCTTCGGTAAGAGGAACGGTTCTTTTAAAATGAGCGGATAAAAAGTGGCTTTTGCATCGGTTGACGGTAACTCTGATAAGCCACGCTTTAATATGCTCCTCACTTTCAAAATCCTTATTTCGGTCAATGTATTTAAGGAAAACCTCTTGCGTTATATCCTCTGCTGTTGCGGTGCTTTTAACTTGGGAAAGAGCAAGCTTGTATACGGTATTAAAATATTTTTCGATTATTTCACTTTTTGAAAGAGAATTCACCTGTTCTTTCCTCCCTCCGATAATAATACTTTTCAAAACATTGAAAGGTTGCAAAAAAATAAAATTTTATATGCCGAATATGTTAAAGT
>CAZTEA010000136.1:0-4034 GCA_964612315.1 uncultured Oscillospiraceae bacterium
GGGCATAGGCAACACAACGGTTGAAAGAATAGAAGATATTGCCAACGAAAATAATATGAGCCTTTTTGAGGTCTGCAAAAAAGCTTCGGAATATGACGAGCTTTCAAAGGCAAAGGGCAAGCTTGGGGATTTTTGCTGTATGATAGAGGAACTTAAGGCGATGCTTTTACAGGGCGAAGAGCTTGAAAAGCTTGTAAATGCGGTTATTGAAAAAAGTGGTCTTGTAAGCGCTCTTAAAATCGAAAAAACCGTTGAAAATCAGACAAGAATAGAAAATATCGAGGAATTTTTGTCAATGGTTGTGGATGCGGTAAAAAACAATCCGGAAACCACATTGCAATCACTTCTTGAAGATATTTCGTTGGTATCAGATATCGATAACTACGACGAATCGGCGGAAACGGTTACTCTTATGACACTTCACAGCGCCAAAGGGCTTGAGTTTCCCAATGTCTTTCTGGTTGGAATGGAGGAGGGGATTTTCCCCGGTATGCGCTCTATGGAATCCGAAGAGGAGCTTGAGGAGGAGCGCCGTCTTTGTTATGTAGGAATAACCAGAGCGAAAAAACGGCTGTTTATTTCCAATGCGAAATGCAGGACTCTTTACGGTTCAACAAAATATCAGCGCCCGTCAAGATTTTTGGACGAAATTCCCGATGAGCTTACGGATAAGCAATTTCAAAAAAGAGTCAAGAAAGATTTTGCGCAAGCAGGCGGATTTACGCAAAACAATACTCGTCCGACTTTTGACAAGGCGGCATCGAGCTTGGGTGAAACTCAGAAAAAGCCCACGGGTAAATCCTTTGAAAACTTTATTGCGGGCGATAAAGTGTCTCACACGGCGTTTGGCTGCGGTGTGGTTAAAAGCGCCAAGCCCATGGGTGCCGATTTGTTCTTGATAATCGAATTTGAAGGTGTGGGCGAAAAGAAACTGCTTGCATCTTATACCGGTGACAAATTGAAAAAGGTGTGATAAAATGTACGGTGATTTTGCAAAGTTGTATGAAAAACTACAGGACATAAATTACGAAGCCTTTGCGGATTATATTGAGAAAATTTTCAGGTCGGAAAATATAAAGCCCGACCTTGTCCTTGACCTTGCCTGCGGAACGGGCACTTTAACGGGGATTATGGCAAAACGAGGCTATGATATGATAGGAATTGATATGTCCTGTGAGATGCTTGATATTGCAAGGGAGAAAAATTACGAACAGGGTCAAAGTATTTTGTATCTCAACCAGGATATGACGGAATTTGAACTGTACGGCACGGTTGATGCGATAATTTGCACTCTTGATGGCGTGAATTACCTCACGGAGGACGGCGAAGTCGAGAAAATGCTAAGGCTTGTGAAAAACTATCTTAACCCCGACGGAATAATGGTTTTCGATATTAACACTGAGTATAAATTAAGCTGTGTTTTGGGAAACAATACTTATGTCACAGAGGAAAAGGATGTCTTTTATGTGTGGCAGAACGAGTATGACGAAAAAGGAAAAATATGCTATTTTAATTTGGATTTCTTTGAAAAAGAAGGAAAAGTTTATAAACGATATATGGAGGAGCAGGCGGAAAGAGCTTACGGTATTGATGAGCTTAAAGAAAAAATTGAGGCTTGCGGTCTTTGTGTTTCTGCGGTTTATGACCAATTTACATTCAACGCTCCGAAAGAGAAGAGCGAAAGGTGTTTTATTGTTTTAAGAAACAGAGGTTAGTTAAATGATGAAAGCTGAAAGTCCCATAGGGGTGTTTGATTCGGGAGTGGGCGGAATAAGCGTGCTTCGGGAGATGGTTGCCCTTATGCCAAATGAAAATTTCATATATTTCGGAGATTCCAAGAATGCGCCCTACGGCACAAAAACTGTAAAAGAGGTGCAGGATTTATCTTTGCTGAACGCCGAAATGCTCCTTGAAAGGGGCGTTAAAGCCATTGTGATTGCCTGTAATACCGCAACCAGCGTGGCAGGGGATATTCTGCGCAAGAAATATCCAAATCTTCCCATTGTCGGGGTCGAACCCGCACTTAAGCCGGCAGTTTTGCACAAGGAAAATTCAAGGGTTTTGGTTATGGCAACGGAAGTTACTTTAAATCGGGATAAATTTAAGGAACTTTTAAAGAAATATTCCGATATGGGTGAAATTTACTCACTCCCCTGCAACGGTTTGATGGAATGGGTCGAAAAAGGTATTTTGGATGGGGAGGAGCTTAAGGCTTTTCTTGAAAATCTTCTTATGCCATATAAAAACAAGGTGGACAGTATAGTTCTCGGATGTACTCATTATCCGTTTTTAAAAGATGCAATCAAAAATGTAATGGGCGGCGAGGTTGTGCTTTTTGACGGTGGTTTGGGTACGGCGAAGGAGGTTTTGCGCCGTTTAAGATGTATGAATCTTGAAAACTGTGGAAAGAATAAGAGTAAGGTGGAAATTTTAAACAGCAACAATTGCCCCGAGGAAAAAGAACTTTGCGAAAAGCTTCTTTGGCGGCAAAAATAGTTGACAAGAACGATTTGGTGTGTTATACTGATATTTGTGGCTGTTTAAGCAGCCGAATTCTTAGGAGGTATTTTTATATGCAAAACGGTAAAGTGAAATGGTTTAATGCTGAGAAAGGTTTTGGTTTTATTGAAACCGAAGAAGGAACAGATGTATTTGTTCATTTTTCAGCCATTGCCATGGACGGTTACAAGACATTAGAGGAAGGCGCAGAAGTTGAATTTGAAGTTGTCGAAGGTGCTAAGGGTCCGCAGGCTGCAAATGTAAAGCGTGTGTAAGATTTTTTGATATACGATTAACAAAAATTAGACTTAAAAGCCGGCTCGATAAGAGTCGGCTTTTTGACTATGTATGAGGTGATATTATGGATTTATTGACAAAAGCGGTAACAAAAGACAAATTTATGCGTATTTATTTTGTGAATTGCAAGGAGACGGTTGAATGTGCAAGGAAATTTCACAACTTGTCGCCTCTTTCTTCGGCGGCATTGGGCAGAACCTTGGCGGCGGGACATCTTATGGGTGCAATGCTTAAAAATGAGGAGGCAACTGTAACCATTCAGTTTAAGGGTGACGGCGAAGCGGGTATAATTTTGGTTGTTGCCGACGGAATGGGCGGTGTTAAAGGATATATTGAAAATCCTTATGCAGAACTTCCCCTTAATAAGCAGGGCAAGCTTGATGTAGGTGGTGCTGTGGGTAAAAACGGATTTTTAAGCGTTATTCGTGACCTTAAAATGAAAGAGCCTTATATAGGACAGGTTCCAATACAGACAGGTGAAATCGGCGACGATATGGCGTTTTATTTTGCACAGTCGGAACAGGTGCCGAGTGTTGTCGGACTCGGTGTGTTGGTCGACAAGGATATTTCAATTGCGGAAGCGGGCGGATTTATTGTTCAGGTAATGCCTGATTGTGATGAACTGAGCTTAAAACGCCTTGAAAAATCCCTTGAAACCGTTAAAAGTGTAACGGATATGTTGAAGAGCGGAAAAAATAATTCCGAGCTTATAAAAGAAATAATGAAGGATTTTGAAGTTGAAATTTTAGAGGAAACAGAAGTTAAGTATTTTTGTGATTGCAGTAAGGAAAGAATGGAGAGGGCGATCGTAAGCTTGGGTAAAGAAGAGATTCAAAATATCATCGACGAACAAGGCGAAGCAGAGATAACCTGCAGATTTTGTGACCGAAAATATCTGTTTGGAAAAGACGCTCTTGAAGTTTTTAAAAATAAATGCAAAAAATGAGAATTAAAGAGATAAAGAGAGAAAAAAAGAGAAAACAGCAGAAAATGTTAGCATAATTCCAAATAATCGCCTTTAAAAGCCTTGACTTTTTACTTGCTTGCGAGTATAATAGTTTTTGTTGTTGCGAGTGAATAGAACGGCAGCGAGGATTGATGTGGGCGCATAGCTCAGCTGGGAGAGCATCTGCCTTACAAGCAGAGGGTCATAGGTTCGAGCCCTATTGTGCCCACCACTTTTTACGGTCCGGTAGTTCAGTTGGTTAGAATGCCAGCCTGTCACGCTGGAGGTCGTG
>CAZTEA010000137.1:0-4026 GCA_964612315.1 uncultured Oscillospiraceae bacterium
TGCAAAATTCCTGCCATGCTTTCGCATAGTTTTCATTAAACAAATAAGAATGAGTGTGAGCATCTGTGCTGTTATACGAAGTAATTTCATATTCTCCGGACTTATCTTCATAAACGACATTTCCGAACTGATTGGGAACTTCTCCCTTATCGGGTTTTGATTCTGCACACCAATCATAGCATTTGGAAATATCACCCAAATATCCCCCTGTTGTATCGACTTTTAAAAGCTCAGCCTTGCCCGAAGAGAAATCTGCTTCTTTTGGCACTCTCACAGCATACGCTTCTTCCAAAAACGGCATTATAATCGATAGTGTGTTCCAATCCTTCATTGAATGAGAATTTTCGGGGTCTAAAACATAATTTATAATACCGCCTTGTCCGTTAAGGCTCTGAATCATGGGAATGCATTTTTCCAAAGAATATGCATCAATTTCTCCCTGATTTACCATCTACGGAACAGTTTTTGAAAATTCCGTCAAATCCTTTTCCGTTAATATATGCGTGTTATGCATTCTAAAGCTTACAGCCGCAAAGCATCAATCTTTGTTGTAATCCGCAAACCATGCGGCAAAGGTTGTTGCCGAGCTGTGTCCGAATGTGGCTATCGGCACATTGGAAAGCTCTAAGTGTCCGGTTTCCTTTACAAATTTATTTATATAATTATCAATGGTTGCCATGGCGGATTCCGCATCGGTAAAAGAATAAGCTCCTGCTTCACGCCGTCGTAAAATGACATAATCGCCCAGTCATTCTTTTCGCAAAATGCACGAAATACCTCTCGAATTCTAAGTTGCTCGCCAATACCGTGTCTGTCCATAAGAATAAGCCTCTTGACGGATTGTGTGTTATCGCTTATCCATATATCAAAGCCCGCATCTGTAACCGTTGCGGCATTTGTCCGTTTGCTTAGAGTTATCCGCTATCCTTTGTAAGTGTGCAGGACGCCTACGATTGATTTATAACCTCTGTCACCGAACCAAAACCAAGCTTCAAATAACCTGACATCAAATTTTCATTTCTTCGCTCTATGCTTCCGAACTGTGAAGGATTTGCATTTTTATTATGCCGTTCAAATGCCGCATTAAAGGATATTTCTGCTTTTCCGCTGCTTATCGGGTCAAAGCCTATATAAAGCTCCGAATTTGCGCTATTTTCCTCAATTACACTTCCGTCAACGGTTAAAATTCCGTTTTCCTCTTTAAGTACGCCAAATTCAAATATTGAATCGGAAGCCAAAATGCTAAAACCCGAATTTGTTTCAATCTTTTTCCTTCATTATCGATTAAAAATGTGTTGCTTATGCCGAAATCCTCACATATCACATATGGGCGGTAAACCGCATAAACATTTATTTCTTCCGTTACAACAGATAAATCCGCCGCTTCTTTTCCCTGAGCATCTTTATACCAGCCGGCAAAATATTTACCCTCATATGTGCCGATTTCTGGAAAGCTTACCGAGCTTCCGAACTTAACGCTTTCCTATTTGATAAGCTTTTCGTTTTCGTAAAAATTAACCGTTTTTATTAAGCTTCCCGTGTTAATCTTAACCGTCACATTATCAATCATATAATCTTTATTGAACCATTGCGCCGTTTGATGATTATTGGGTAATGTAATGCAGCTTACTGAATTTATTGAATCCGAATCAAAATCAAAGGTCTTTGCATTTTGGTCAAAAATAACGGTATAGGTTCTATTTTCAATATCAATAATATATTCAACTCTTACAAAAGAACTGTAGCCTTTTCCGTTTTTCATAATTTTTCCCACCGTATAGCTGTCCTCGATATGGGATTGAGACGACTTGGTTTTAACCCAATATGCCGCATTGCCGCTTGACGAGGTGCAATCTATAAAAAGAGAAGCGACATTGTTTCCGTTTTCGTCACCGATTCGCAAAATATCCTGTCCGCTCATAAAATTGTATGTTCCCCATCCGCAAACACGAAAATCAAAAGCTAAATAAACTCTGCCGGTTGCCTCGTCGAAATTCATATTAACATCAGCCCCGGAAACATCGCTTTGTCGAGCCTTCACATAAAGAGCACCGTCTTTTACGGACACTACGGTTTTTCCGTCAGGGAAAGCACCGCTTCCCGTTGTATATGTAATTCCCGATTTTTTTAATGAAATTTCTCCTTTACTGTAATCTACCGAAAAGTTTGTTCCAAAATCTTCAAAAAGCACCGTATCATCGATTGCTCCGTAATAAACCGATGTGGTAAACACCATAGTCATTATTATGCTGAGCAACACAGCCATTTATATTATTCTTTTCATAGTGCAACCTTCCTAATCCTAAAATTTAAGTTCAGTATAGCAAATAAGCCTTGCATCCCCTTCGCTTTTTTTAATAAATATATTGCAAAACTTAATATTTGTGCTTTACTTATAAGCAAGAGGTGATTTTATGAACATAATAAAAATAAACCGAGAACCGCATCAAACTCCCATTCACATAGAAAAAAGGAACCTTGGCCCGGGCCACATAGTTCCTTATCATTGGCATGAAAATTTTTATGAATTCGAATTTATTATTTCGGGAAAGGGGCACTATGTTATAAACGATGTGCATATGGAAGCCACCGCAAACAAAGGCTTTGGGGCAACTCCTCTCGACTTTCACAGTACCGACCACAACCCCGAAAAGCCTATGTTCATATACAGCCTTTTATTTACCGAAGAATATTTGACAACAGAATATCAAAATATTTTATTCAACTCAAAAATCCGCTGTGTGGAGTTTGAAAATCCCTAAAAAATTGTTGCCGCCTTAGAGCTTCTTTTAAGCGAAGAAAGCTCTTTTGACCGCTTCTCTTTAAATACGCAAAAAGCTCTTGTCAATGTTGTTATGGCAGAGTACATCCGAAATATAGACATCTCCTCTGGCGTTGTTACCTCAGGGCTTGTGCAGGAAATTATGAAATATATCCGCATTCATATTTCGGAAGATATCAGCCTTGAAAGCATCGCCCGTACCTTTTCCATTTCACCTCAATCTCTGAGCAGTCTTTTCCGTCAAAACACCGATCAAGGCTTTAAGAAATACATAACGGAGCTTAGGCTTAGCAACGCAGTTAAATATCTCTCGCATTCCGACCTTTTAATCACCGAAATTTGCTACGAAACCGGATTTGGCACAATGGGCAACTTCATCCGACGCTTTAAGGAAAAATATGGTATTACACCCTCCGATTATCGGCTTCAATTTAAAGACAATTAAGCAACTTTAGCGTTTGGAGAAAGCTTTTTCGACACACTTTTCCATATAATTACATAAGCAATAATCATTGCCACGGCCGAAACGGACCAACTTACGGGATATACAAGCATTAAAACTTTAAAAGTGCTCCATTTTTTAAATACGGTATAAACCCACAAAAGTCTGATTCCGCAAGTTCCGACCGCTGAGATAATTGCAGGCGTAACGGAGCTTCCCAATCCTCGCATTGCTCCGGTTAAACCGTCCATAATACAGCAAACCGCCATAAAGGACACTTCATAGTTAATTCTTATCATTGCGTGAGGTATTACCTGCGGGTCTGTGGTATAAAATTTTATGAGCGTGTCTCCGAAATAAAGGAACACGAAGCTTAAAACCACCGTACATATCATTCCCATTCCAAGACATTGATAAAGCACTCTTTTGCACCGTTTTAGGTTTCCCGCACCGTAATTTTGGCTTGTAAATGTTACACACGCTTGTGTAAACGCATTTATCGCCATCCATACATAAAACTCAAAGTTAATAGCCGCCGCCGAAGCCGCAGCAATCGTTGCGCCGAGACTGTTTATCGCCGACTGCACACATACATTGGAAAAGGAAAATACCATTCCCTGAATACCTGACGGTATACCTATTTTCGCCGTAATCGCCAGAATTTTTTTATCGATTTTAAGCTTCTTTATTTTTATTTTCAACGCACCTTCATGGTGGGTTAAATACCAAAACATCATAAAAGCACTTACCATATTTGATATAACCGTTGCAATTCCCACACCGTCAACGCTCATTCCAAGAC
>CAZTEA010000138.1:0-4013 GCA_964612315.1 uncultured Oscillospiraceae bacterium
CAGATAATGGCTGTTTATTAAAAATTTGCTCGTTATTTGATAAAAATTATCAAACAAATGTATCAAAGGTAGCTTGTCTCCCCTGTTCGGCGTAGCGGTTACCCCCAACAATGCGGTTTCGGGATTTCCCGTTTTATTCCATTCTATAATCTCTTCGTATGTCGAAGCTTTTGCGTGATGTGCCTCGTCTATAACAATTAAATCAAAATAACTCTTCGTTTTTTCCAGTTCGGAAAGAATGTTAACTACAGTCTGAACCATTCCAAAATGAATGTATCCGTGTAAACTTTTCCGTGAAGATGTTATTTCCGATGTGGGAATATTGGGACACACGAGCGAAAATTTACTGTGATTTTGAGAATGTATTTCCGTCCTGTGAACCAAAACCAATATGTGCGGGCTTCGCTTATAAACCGCCCTAAATCCGTTAAAATATCTCCCGATTGCCGCCGCCGTCATAATAGTTTTTCCCGCTCCTGTCCCGGCAACAATTAAAGAGTTTCCTCGTTCTTCAAGCATATTCAGCGCATGGCTTACAGCTTCTTCTTGGTAAGGTCTTAAGCTCATAGACTTTATGTTCATTCCAAGTCCCCCCTTTCTTTGGGAAATCTTAAACGAAAACTTCCGTTGCTCGTAAACGCACCCGTTATCCCGTCCTCGCTTTGAAATCCGCAAGCATGATATTCTTTTGCAATATCGACAATTTTTTGAAGCTCTTTCTTGCGGTTTGCGATTGCTTGGTCCTCAATTTCCTTAGCCTTTATATAATCGCCCAACTTATAATCAAGTACCCTATCTTTATCGTATAACACATTCAGGCAAATGCTCTCAATTATATTCTGCTGACTATCATATTCCAAAAACGGTCTCGGTTCTCTCCAATTATCTACATCATCGAAAAATCGCTCCAAGCAAGTCTTTATCAGCATTGCCAAGTGTTCATTATTTCTAAAATACAAATGCGTAACCGTCATTTTATCATCAAGATATTGAGTCCTTTTCCTCTGTGCCATTTGACAAATCTTTCCCCGTTCAAACACGGTATCTTCTTTAAGCATCATTATTTGAAGGATAAAGAAGTCTGCCGCAGTCTCCATTATTTGATATTGCGCTTGAATTATATATTTATACGGAACGCCTCTTTTCATTACTCCCGGCATCATGCTTTTTTGTTCGCATACGAACCGCTGACCTACTTTCGGATATCCATGTCCAAAATCAAAAGGTTTGGCGCAATCAATTTCTTCCGCAACACCGTCTATATCAAGACTTGCAATCAGGCGGTCAGATAAACGCTTCCCACCTTTGGCTTTTTCTCTCTTTGTTCTCGGAGCACCCGTAGTCCGTAAGGTTCTATTGCGTGGCCATACTCCGCAAATTCCGGCGGCAAAACTCCTTTTTGGTATATGCCGTCATTTTTCATTTTGTGATATAGCGCCCACACCGTTGTATATGGTTTTTCCTTGCGAAATGCTTCGGCGTTTATGCTGCAGTTTTGAAGTTCTTCATCAGTTGCATAATACTTAACAATGTCAAACACTTCACTACTGCCAACCCGTGTGCCTCTGGCTTTCTCCCACGCAAGAGTTCCTTGCTTAAGCTTCACTTTGTGCAGCATTTTCAAAGTACCCTCCTATCTCCGCCCATTTGGCTTTTGAATGTCTGAGAGCCGAAAGGCTCGCATATTCTTGATTGATAATTTCCCGAGGCTCTACGCCCTGTTCTATCAGCTGTTTAATTTCCTCGAATTTATCCTCCGCAAGCTTCGGATTTGCCTTAAACATATCCAATGTATCTCGGTAATCTGCCTGTTGTTCTGCGGTCAATTTATCAAGATTTACATTATCTTCCTCGATAGGGATATCGATTATAAGCGGCTCTTCTTTTATATCCGGTTCAATGTATTCGTCCTGTTCGAAAGCGTAAATTGAATCGTTAAGTTCCGGAAGAACCTCTTTAACTCGCTTTAACGCCCTGCGTATTATGGTTTTGTTTACCATTTCACCTGTCCACTTAACCCAAAAAGAACCCTCGTTAATTTCATCTTTTATAACTTTTCGGCGTTTTGGCCGACCCCAATTATCCGTGAAGTCAACCCATTCGGATTTATACAATCCTTGTTCGCTTGTGGAAGCAATGGCCATCATATCGCCTATCGATATTTCGCATATTGTCATCGCCACCCTTTTATTCTGCTTGATATCGTGAATATCAAGACGGCAGATGAATTTAGCAAAATACTTATCAATCAGCCTTTGAGCATTTACAGCCCTGTCCGGGTTATATCTTCTGTCTTCCAAAGTATAAACAACATCGCCATTATAGAAAATTTCTTTAAAATATGTCGTTTCGAAATCCTCTTTCGGTACTGCAATTATTGTATCGGTTATCCGATATCCTTTTCGAGCCGCCGCTCGAAGAAACGCTTCCACCCTTGCGGATGGTACTATACTTTTCCCTCTCTTAACAAAATCAATCTTGTCATAATCTTCTGCAACGATACCGCCTTGCATAAGGGTTTGAATTCCCGAAAGCAAAGTATTGGCCGCAGTCAATTCCTCTTCCTCCGTTTGGAGCTTCAATGTATTAAGTGCCTCTATCAACTTGACCGCAAACGGCGCACATGAGGACTTCATTCCTATTTCTCTTTTTATAACACCAAGGCACTCGGTCGTGCCTGTTTTTAATTGCTTATATACAGACATTGTATTGCTCATATCCTCCCCCCCCTGTAAAGCGTAAGGCCGTAAAATTCTTCGAAGCACTCTTTCGTGCAGAAATAATTCCCGTCCTTGTCACTGTAATATTCATAATCGTCGTAAATATCTCGGTCATCACATATTTTGCATTTGGGATTTGCACATTTCCCTATGTATTTCGGCTCATCCTTGTAAGTCAAGCTTCCAAAACTCTCAGTAATCAAAATTTCGGGGTGTGTCATACTTCTGCCTCCCTTGCACCATTCATACCTTTGAAAATATCGTCAATTTCTTTTTTATACGGAACTTGACAATCTTTTTCTTTTGTGGTATTATGAATGTGTGTTATAATATGCTTTGAAGTCATATTTAGTTCCGAAGTCCTCGCAGTTGCCGCTGTGGGGGCTTTTTTCTTTTCACAGTCACACCGTTCGCCATGATCCAAATGCGCCCCGCAATTTTCACATATTTCATACATCATTGTTAATCCTCCTTACATATATCTCGATACATACTCACCGTAATGCAGCCCTTTTTCTCTCGCCTTGGCATTAACCTCCGCCAAAGTAACTCCCTCGTTTTTTCGTTTTCTCTCCGATCGCTTTTCAAGCTGTAACTTCTCCCGGTTAAATCGTTCCCGACAGTTATCACAGCAAAATTTCTGTGCTCCGCAACTCGGCTTAAATTTCAAGTTGCATTGTTTGCAACTACGCTCCTTGTTTGCCACATTTTCCCCTCCTTTGCATAAGCTTGTCCACTATGGGACAAATTCCGAACATACTAAGGAACACCGCCGCTGTGCAGTCCCCCTCATATATCCCGAGTGTCCATACAAATAAAATAAATATTGCGAATAGGATTTTTTTCATATGTATCGCCTGCCTTTACTGTGTTATGTTTATTTTCTTACTTTCTTCAAATAACGCTTGCACTATCCCGGGAACTGTAGGAAGCCCCTGTTCCAGCACAGCCTTTAGCCGCTCGTCTGCCTTGGCTCTTAGAATCGGATTGGCGTTTACTTCTTCCATAGTAAACACTTCTCCAGTATCTCTGAATTTTACACTGCTTGTAACTGTTATTTCCTGTCTTGCCATAAATATCGCCTCCTTTCTTAGTTTATGGTATAGTCCTTGCGAGCGTTCCAATCTCCCTACCTGTTATTTTCCCGTGCCGCAAACGCCGCCCCGAGAATCATATAATAAAACTTCTCTTGTTCTTTAAGCGGCAATTGCCTTATTTTTTCAATAAAATCCCGTGTCTCGTTCTCAGTCATTTTTTCGCCTCCCTTTGTTGGTTCAAGCATCCATTTCGAAG
>CAZTEA010000139.1:0-3983 GCA_964612315.1 uncultured Oscillospiraceae bacterium
GTGGAGAAGCCTTTAACAAAAATGTGGAAAGAGGAGATATCGAGGTTGCACCTCTTGCATATATGCGAGGTAGAACCTTAGACAACGCCTTTATCATTTTGGACGAGGCTCAAAATACCACCCCCGAGCAAATGAAAATGTTCCTTACCAGAATGGGATTTTCGTCAAAAATCGTGGTAACGGGTGATGTTACGCAAATTGATTTACCCAGAGACAAAAAGTCGGGACTTCGTGATGCCGAGCGTGTGCTTCGCAATGTTGAGGGGATTGAATTTATTTATCTTTCCGACAGCGATGTTGTCCGTCATCCCCTTGTCCAACGAATAGTTAAAGCTTACGAAGAAAAAAATTCAAAAGAGGAGCGCTCCGCCAAAAGACGGATGCCGAAAAGAATATGAAAGTCAGTATAAGAAACGAACAAAAAAAAATTGAAGTTACGAAAGATTTAAAGGCTCTTATTAAAAATGTTTTAAAAAACGGTCTTTCCCATATGGAAGTTGACAGTAACTGCGAAATCAGCATTATGCTTGTGGACAATGAGGGAATTCATTCCTTAAATAAGCTTCACAGAGGAATTGACCGTCCCACCGATGTTTTATCTTTTCCTATGTTTGAATACGATGAAAACGGCAATATTGATATAAACGAGTGTGATTTCGGCGAAAACGGCGAAATTCTTCTCGGCGACATTGTGATTTCCTTGGAAAGATCAAAGGCGCAGGCAGAGGAATACGGTCACACTTTTGAGCGTGAAGTCGGTTTTTTAACCGCCCACTCTCTCCTCCACCTTTTGGGGTACGACCACGAAGACCCAGAAGAAGAAAAAGAAATGTTTGCCCTTCAAGAAGAAATACTAAAACTCTCTTCCCTTTCAAGATAAAAAATACCCCAAAGCAATTTGCTTTGGGGTATTTTTTACTTAACTGCGCCTTTAAAGTCTTCGGCGAACTTGTCAAAATCAGATTTGCTCCACTTTAAAATATTATCGTATTTACCCTTTTTTATATTTAAATTTGCAACATCCGACATATTTAATTTAAGGTAAACCCGTATATTTTCGGTATTCGTCTCCTCCACTTTTGTATCGCTTTCGTACTCATCATTCAAACTGGAGCAGCCAAGCTCATTTAAAAGCCACTCTTCAAAATCAGAGTCCGCATGATTCCAAATGTCATAGGATGCCGAATTTCTCCAATCGTAATAGCTGTCGTAGCTGTAATAAAATTTATCGTTATATATATCGTAAAGATACTCATAGCTATATGCTGAGAATTTACCTTCCAGCCACTCATCATATGTCATAGAATTATAGCTACTATATTGTTTGTTTTTAAATTTTTCGTCTATTTCAAACATAAAACCGTCGTCTTTCGAGCATTTTCCCGAAATCTCGTACTCGTCCTTTGTTTTTTCTTCGTCATCCCACTTATGTTTACTTGTAACGCCGAATTTCCACTTTCCTTTATCAAAATTCAATTCAAGCGCCGCATTTTTCTCATTGTTGTATTTATGCTCGTAAGTTTCAGGCTCGCTGTCATCATAAGTATACTCACTTTTATAGTTTCCCGAATTTTTAGCATAGGCATTGGCAAATATTTTTTCGTCCTCATCTGCAAAATTGGCTTCAAATCCAATTTCATATTTATATTTCCCATGCGTTTTATCCTGGGAAGAAGAATTATTTAAAGTTCCCTCATCTTCTATGCTTTCCACACGCTTAATTCCGTTTAAGATATGCTTTTTGTCCGTCATAGAAACCGTAACCGTGTAATTAACCTTATATTCATCGTAATAATCGTTGTCATCCGACTCATATGCATACTTAAAGCTGACAATTTTACCCTTGTATTCAATCAACTCAAGCTCAATATCGTCAATATATGTATCATCTTTGATTTCTTCAACGGCATCTGCCATCTCTTCCAGGGTATCCATTGTATCCTTTGAATATTTTTTTCTGAGAGTTTCATTCTTTTGGATATCCGTAATCGTATCAATCACAAAATCAAACAAATTATCCGATTGCAAAACACCTGTAATTTTTTTGGCATTTACGGTATCGTCATTAAAGCTGTATTTTGTTGATTTTCTGCCCTCCAAATCACAATTTTCCAGCAACACAATAAGGTTTTCCTTCAAAATTTCCTCAACGATTTCTCCGTTTTCGCTGTCTCCCGAAATAATTTCTTTAATATTGGAATAGGAAATGTCCAAGGTACTTAAAGCCGCACGCTTCTCAGAAGACATTCCCTCTTTAAGTTGCGAAGACAAATATCCGTTTCCGTCAACAAGCTCTTTTCCCGCTTTTTTGGAGGGAACAACCAAATATTTGCCGCCTGTTCCCGGCAACGAAAGTCCTACATTTTCATCGCCGATAAAACCCTGAACCGTATTCTTTTTCCCGTTATTCTCAATATCCAGATTTAAAAGGAGTTCATCGCTTTCCGTTTTGTTTACAACGGCACCGCTTACTTTAACCTCGTTACTGCTGTCTTTATAACCGCTGTCCACACTTACGGTAAAGTCATCATCCATGGTTAAATCCATTCCGAAGATATTTTCTTCAACCTCGTCAAGCTCCTCCACGGTTTCGGATAATGTGTTTCGGATAAGCATCGCCGTATATTTTTCGGGAGATACCGCAAAGAAAACCGTTCTCCACAAGCAAATCGCCAAAACCGCCAAAATCACAACCGTGCTGACACAAATTCCGCCCATTATCAAGGCTTTATGAGATTTTTTCTTTGATACATTACCCCCGGCATCTGTATTTTCTTCGTTTTTGCCACCATGGGAGTCGTTTTCCAAACCTAATGGTGCAGCGGCTTGGCTTATATTCTCTTTATTTTCCGTATTACCGCCCATTTCGGCTTTCACGGTTGCGTTTGCTGTCAGCTTCTCTCCGCAAAAAGTACAAAAAACCGCTCCGTCTGAAATCATTTCACCGCATTTTGGACATTTCATAACAAATCCCTCCTATTTGTCACCATTCTTTTAAATGTTTACAATATATGCAATTTCATTATATAGCCAACCTCTTTATTTGTCAATAAAAATCTTTTCTTGTCACTCCAAACAAATCATAGAAAAATAAGCCGCTCAAAAGCATATTAGATTTCCAGCTTTTAAGTCGGCTTATTCTATATTTCGTTTTTATTGATTATTGCTTTTTTCTTCTTCAAGCTGTTTTGCTTTTTCGGCTTTCTCCGCCTTGCTTTCCATAACGGCAAAGCTTACGATTATGATACCGATAACCGCTCCCACAAGGATAAGACCTCGGATAGCATCCTGCAGGAAAATTACCAAAGCGGTAAGACAAAGAATTGCGGTTAATGTATATAAGATTGCGACCGTCTGTCTTTGGCTGAAGCCCATATCCAACAGCCTGTGATGGAGATGACCTCTGTCAGGCGCCATAATCGGTTTACCTGTAACAACTCTTCTGACAATTGCAAACAATGTATCAAATATTGGAAGTCCCAAAACCAAAATCGGCATTGCAAAGGAAATCACCGTATAGGTTTTCATAAGACCCTGAACCGATATGCACGCCAGCATATACCCCAAAAACATTGAGCCTGTGTCGCCCATAAAAATTTTTGCCGGGTTAAAGTTATAAGGCAAAAATCCAAATCCCGCTCCGGTCAAAGCCGCTGTCATAACCGCAAGATTTACATTATCGGTAAACATTATAAGGATAAGAAGGCTCATAGAAGCAATTGTGGATATACCTGCCGCCAAGCCGTCAAGTCCGTCGGTTAAATTCACCGCATTTGTAACTCCCGCTATCCAGATAAGTGTTATCGGCACGGAAAACCAGCCCAAATCAATATAGTGACCGTTAAACGGATTTTGCACATAGCCGATATTTACACCGAAAGCCACCACAACGCCTGCCGCAATAAGCTGAAGCAGAAATTTAAGCTTTGCATTCATATTATATTTATCATCAATAACTCCCGTTGTCACAATAATAAGTGCAC
>CAZTEA010000140.1:0-3964 GCA_964612315.1 uncultured Oscillospiraceae bacterium
GGAAAAACCGGCAATGATAAAACATATACTCAAAAAAGAAGCAGAGAGGTTTTTCAAACTTTTTTTAAAACTCTCGATTTTGCCGCCAAAAATCAAGCGGATTTATTTCTTATTGCCGGTGACTTGTTCGACAACCACAAAATCGACCAAGACGCCTTGGACATAATTTGCCGCAGTTTTGAAGCTTTCGGCAATGATATTTTAATTTGTCCCGGCAATCACGATTATTACGGAAGCAATACTTTCTGGGAAACCGCCGCCTTTCCTTCAAATGTAACCGTATTCAAAAGCGACGGTGATGTTTTTGAAAATGCCGAAAAGGGAGTTCGTGTATACGGAAGTCCTTTTCAAGAAGCATATAAAGAGGCTGTTAATATCCCAAAAGTCGATTTTAATGACAACTTTATAAATATCGCTC
This sequence comes from uncultured Oscillospiraceae bacterium, assembly GCA_964612315.1. Taxonomy (GTDB): domain Bacteria; phylum Bacillota; class Clostridia; order Monoglobales; family Monoglobaceae; genus SIG454. The sequence goes on from CAZTEA010000140.1 coordinate 419, forward strand.
TTCTTCACGGAGATATTTCAAAAAACAGTCCCTACGGCTTTATTTCGGAAGAAGATATAAAAAACAGCAACTTTGATTATATCGCTTTGGGACACATTCACAAACGAAGCGATATAATCAAAAAAGGAAATACTTCATATGCTTATTGCGGCTGTATCGAAGGACAAGGTTTTGACGAAACGGGAGAAAAGGGCATATATTTCGGAACCGTTGACAAAGGCAACGCAGACCTTGATTTTATCCCTCTCTGTTCTCGCCGCTTTATCGAGGAAGAGATAAATATTTCTTCAATTGACAACAAAAACGATATTCCTCAATTTATCTTGCGCAAGATAAATGAAAAATACGGAGATGCCGGTACGGACTGGCTTTATAAAATTATTTTAACCGGAGAAACAAACTGCTTTATCTCTTCCGATGTAATCAAAACCGTATTGGATACCGCTTTGTATTATACAAAAATAATTAACAAAACCACTTTGCCGACAGAGGATATACTGGCATTGGCAAAGGAAAACACCGTTAAGGGATTTTTTGTTCGAAACATTACGGAAAAAGCGGATGAAAATGGCGACGAAGATTTAAAAACCGCATTAAGGCTCGGCCTTACCGCATTTTCGCAGGAGGTGGGATTTGATGAAGATTAAACGAATTGAAATTGCGTCTTTCGGCAAATTCAAAGATTTTTCCATTGATTTTTCCCACGGCTTTAACTTGATTTTCGGCAAAAATGAAGACGGAAAGTCCACCCTTATGGCATTTATTGCCCTGATGCTTTACGGCAATGCGGGGACCTCGTCCCGAACGGACATTTCCTCAAATCTGCGCAAAAAATACGCCCCTTGGAGCGGCGAAAAAATGTCCGGCGATATGGAAATTGAACACAACGGCACAGTTTATCGTATTCATAAGGATTTTAAGGCAACCTCCAAAAGCGATAAAGTTGTTGTAACCGATATGAGAAGCGGAGAAAAGGTTAATCTTCCCCCCGGAATTGAAGTGGGCAAATACTTCCTCGGAATAGACTGTTCAGGCTTCGAAAAAAGTCTGTTTGTGGGAAATTCGGAAAGTTTTGCCGGAGAAGAAAACAGCGATATTGCCGCAAAACTCTCCAATATTTCCGAAACAGGCGACGAAAATATTTCAACAAAACAAGCTCTGACCCGATTGACCAAAGCCAGAGAAAACCTTGTGTCCAAAAGCGGAAAAAACGGTATGTTAATCAGCGTCCAAAACCGAGCGGAGGCTCTTAGTGAGAAGCTGAACTATCTTAGGGAAACCGAAAAACGGCAAAAAATTCTGAAAGAGGAATATGCCCGCACAGAAGCCGAGCTTTCCCGTCTTGAAGAAGATGCCGCCAAAGCACGGATTGCCGCCAAAGCTTCGACAAAACAACGGGAAGCCAAAAATCTTAAACAATTGGCAGACCTTATTTGTGATGCCGAAAACCAAAAAAAGAACATTTTGGAAAAAACAAAGGGTAGTGACGCCGAAACAGTTACGAAAACCGGAGAGGAGCTTTTACAAAAGGTTCGTTTTGCAAAGGAACGATTTAACTCTGTTCCCAAAGATTTGACGACTAAAACCGTCTCCGAAGAAGATATGAATTTGTATTTTTCTTTAACGGAAAAAAGGAACAGCCTGACAGCGGCACAATCCCATAAAACGGACAACTCAGCGAAAAATAATACCCTTTTCCCGAAGGCGGGAATTTTGCTGGGCTTTGTGTTAATTTTATCGGGAATTATCGGCACATTTTTTACGCCATACCTTTTAAGCCTTGCAATTATCGGAGCAGCCTCAGTCGTACCTTCCTTTATTCTGCTTAGAAAGCAACGCTCAAAAAACATTGCTAACGACCGATACTTAAAAGACTTTGAAGAAATATCCGCCAAAATCCAAAAACTTTTTGAAAGCAACGGACTCAAAACGGCGGAAGAGTTCAAAGAATCGTACAAAAGGGGCATTGCCGCAAATGAAAGAGCTTCTCTTCTGAAGCAAAGTGAAGCGGAATTGAAATCTGCACAAGATAATTTTAACCAATTTTTATCTGCCTTTGATATTCCCTATGCAAATGGCGAAGAATTTTTAAAAACCCTTGCATCATTAACGGAAAATTATAACTCAACAACAAAAAATATAGCCGCACTCTCCGCAACTTATGAAATAACAGAGAAAAATCCAGATGCGCTCAAACATCTTGCGCAAGATATGCTTGCTGCATACCCTCTCTCAAAAGACAATAACATAAACGGCGAACAAATTGCGGAAAAAATTCGGGAAAAGAACAGTCGGCTTTTGGAAATTAAAGGTCAAATCGGTAAAGAAATTGCGGATTTGGGAGAAGTTGAAAGAGAACTTTTTGAGCTTGAAGCCAAAAAGGAAAAAATGCAGAAATACTGCCGTGCATTGGATATTGCCATTGCCGCTATGACCGATGCCACCGAAATGATGAACCGTACCTTCGCCCCCAAGCTTCGAGAGCGAGCTTCCGAGATAATGGAGTCCTTGTCCGACGGCAAATACCGCATGGTTAATATCTCAAAAACTTATGAGATTGAGGTTAAAACGGGAGATACCGGCGCATACAGGCATTGGCAGTATTTAAGCCGAGGCACTTGTGCGCAGAGCTACCTCGCCCTGCGAATTGCCGTTTGTAATCTTTTAGAGGAATCCGGGGAGAAAGTCCCCCTTATTTTAGACGATGTTTTGGCGGACTATGATCCGAACCGTCAGATTTGTGCCGCAAAGTTTCTTGAAGAATACGCCAAAGACGACAGACAGGTTCTGTTCTTCACTTGCCATCCATGGCTCGGCGATACTTCAGAAATTAAAAATCTTATATAAAAAATACATATGCACAAGGAGAACATAATGAAACAAAAATTTATAACCCGGCTGAAAAGTCAAGGGTTTATTCAGACAATTTTAAGCATTTTGGTGATTCTGGTTTTGGTTGCCCGTTTCCTCCGAAACGACTATCATTCCGTATTTCTCTGTTTTTTGACTCTGCTTTTGTTTAACATTCCGTTAGTTGCCAAAAAAACATTGAGAGTAACAATTCCTAAGGTTTTGGAAAGCATTATTTTGCTGTTTATTTTTTCTGCCGAAATTTTGGGAGAAATCGGAAACTTTTATAAGCATATTCCCATTTGGGATTCCATGCTTCACACAATGAACGGCTTTTTGATGGCGGCAATCGGCTTTGCCTTAATCGATATTCTCAACCGCTCGCCGAAATTTCATGTAAATTTGTCGCCAATCTTTGTTATTTTCGTCGCTTTTTGTTTTTCAATGACAATCGGAGTTTTGTGGGAATTTTTTGAATTTTTCATGGACAGCTTTACCCACACCGATATGCAAAAAGACTTTAAATTGGCGGAAATCGCCACTTACTCCATAAAAGGAGGAAGAAGCATATTGGAAATTTCCGATATACAAAAAACCGTTATAATCACCGCAGCAGGCGAAACCTATACCATAAACAACGGATATCTTGACATCGGTCTTTTCGATACAATGAAGGATATGCTTGTTAACGGTATT
>CAZTEA010000141.1:0-3950 GCA_964612315.1 uncultured Oscillospiraceae bacterium
GCTCTCTGAAGCAGATTCTGCAGATACCAAACTTACGAAGGTAAGCGTGGGGTCTTCCGCAGATTTTACATCTGTTGTATTCTCTTGTTGAATACTTTTGCTTTCTCTGCTGTTTAACAACCATTGACTTTTTTGCCATGTTTTATAGTTCCTCCATTCTTACAGAGTCTGGACAAAAATCATTATCTTGCAAACGGTGCACCCATAAGTGTAAGAAGCTCTCTTGCTTCCTCATCTGTCTGTGCAGTTGTTACGAAGATAATATCCATGCCGCGAATCTTATCAATTTTATCGTAGTCTATTTCAGGGAATATAAGCTGTTCCTTAATACCCATGGAATAGTTTCCTCTACCGTCAAATGAATTGGGATTTATTCCTCTGAAGTCACGAACACGGGGAAGAGCCGCGTTGAAAAGTCTGTCAACGAACTCATACATCTTCGCACCTCTGAGAGTTACTTTACAGCCGATGCTCATTCCTTCTCTCAATTTAAAGGAAGCGACTGATTTCTTAGCCTTTGTTACAACAGCCTTCTGACCTGTGATTAACTCAAGATCAGCAACTGCGCTGTCGATTGCCTTTGAATTTTCTTTTGCTTCACCGACACCGATGTTTACAACTACCTTGTCAAGCTTCGGAATCTGCATAACACTTTTGTAGTTATACTTTTTCATCATAGCGTCTTTGATTTCTTTTGTATAGCGTTCTTCAAGTCTCATTTAACTGTAACCTCCTTCCGTTTAATTATTCACCAAATGTTTCTCCGCACTTTTTACAGTAACGAACATGGGTACCGTCCTCTAATACCTTACGGCCAACTCTTGTAGCTTCCTTACACTTGGAGCAAACATTCATAACTTTACTTGCGTAAATCGGTGTTTCCTGGCTGATTATGCCGCCTGCTTCACCCATTCTGCGGGGCTTCTGGTGCTTGGTTGCCATTGAAACGCCTTCCACGATAACCATACGCTTATCCGGATTAACGGAAAGAACTTTACCTTTCTTTCCCTTATCTTTACCGGAAAGAACAACTACGGTATCGCCTTTTTTAACATGCATTTTTGTATTCATAATTACTTATCCTCCTTTCACGGTCGGAATCAAATCTCGGTATATTATAATACTTCCGGTGCAAGTGACAAAATCTTCATGTAATCCTTATCACGAAGCTCTCTTGCAACAGGTCCGAATATACGAGTTCCTCTCGGTGTCTTGTCATCTCTGATGATAACTGCTGCGTTTTCATCAAATCTGATTTTGGAACCGTCCGCTCTCTTTACACCCTGTACGGATCTAACGATAACGGCCTTAACAACATCACCTTTTTTAACAGCACCGCCGGGCGTTGCTTTTTTAACAGATGCAACTACTACATCACCGATATTGCCGTATCTTCTGTAAGAACCGCCGAGCACTCTGATACACATAAGCTCTTTGGCACCGCTGTTATCGGCAACCTTTAATAATGTCTGCTGCTGTACCATAATGGATTTCCTCCTAACTTAAAAACTTTTTAATCTGAAAATTCGCCGAAAACTTAAATTATTTAGCCTTTTCAACGATTTCGACAACTCTCCATCTCTTATCTTTTGAGAGCGGTCTGGTTTCCATAACCTTAACCTTATCGCCTACGCCACATTCATTGTTTTCATCGTGTGCTTTAAGCTTATAAGTATTCTTAATAACCTTATTGTATACAGGATGCTTAACGCTGTCCTTAACTGCTACAACAACTGTCTTGTCCATTTTATCGCTTACAACCTCGCCGATACGGGTTTTACGATAGTTACGCTCTATACTCATTCAAACACACCTCCTATGAATTGATGTCGGACTTAAGGCCCAACTCTTTTTCCTTTAAAATAGTCTTAAGCTTAGCAATATCCTTTTTAACTGCAGGAATTCTCATAGGATTCTCTAACTGATTTGTCGCATTTTGAAAGCGCAAATTAAAAAGTTCTTCCTTTAAGTCCTGGATTTTTACTACTATTTCCTCCGTTGAAAGGTCTCTGATTTCATTTGCTTTCATTAAATATCACCTTCCATTTCCTGGTCAGCCTTCTTCACAAACTTACACTTAAGGGGAAGCTTGTGCATAGCAAGACGCATAGCTTCACGAGCTACTTCTTCGCTAACGCCGCCGATTTCAAATAATACTCTGCCCGGCTTAACAACTGCTACCCAGTATTCCGGTGAACCCTTACCGCTACCCATACGAGTTTCAGCAGGCTTCTCTGTTACCGGCTTATCGGGGAATATTTTAATCCAAACTTTACCACCTCTTTTGGTGTATCTTGTCATAGCGATACGGGCAGCTTCAATCTGGTTACTTGTTATCCAAGCGGGGCTTGTAGCCTGGAGACCGAAATCTCCGTAAACAACCTTATTACCACGGGAAGCTTTACCTTTCATTCTTCCACGCATAACTCTTCTGTATTTAACTCTTTTAGGGGATAACATTATTTTCTTCCTCCTTCCTTAACTTTGGCAGGAGCATCCTTCTTTACATTCTTGTTTTCAGCAAGAACTTCGCCCTTATAAATCCAAACCTTAACGCCGAGCTTACCGTAAGTTGTGTTAGCTTCGGTAAAACCGTAGTCAATGTCTGCTCTAAGTGTCTGAAGGGGGATAGTACCCTCATGATACTGTTCGGTTCTTGCGATTTCAGCGCCGCCTACACGACCTGAAACTGCAGCCTTGATACCCTTAGCACCCATTTTCATTGTTCTTGTCATACACTGCTTCATAGCTTTTCTGAAAGAAATTCTTCTTTCAAGCTGTGATGCGATGTTTTCAGCAACGAGCTGTGCGCTCAAATCAGGAGTCTTTATTTCGATTACATTCAAAATAACAGTCTTACCTGTGAGGCTTTCAACCTCTTTCTTTAATTTTTCAATTTCGCTGCCGCCCTTACCGATGATGATACCCGGCTTAGCCGCATGAATTGAAAGGCGGATTTTGTTGGCAAATTTTTCGATTTCGATTTTGTCAACTCCGGCCTGGAAAAGCTTATTTTTAAGATAAACTCTAAGGTTATAATCTTCTACGAGATTATCGCCGTAATTTTTCTTATCAGCATACCAGCGTGAATCCCAGTCTTTAATAACGCCTACACGAATACCGTGCGGATTAACTTTCTGACCCATGCTATATTACCTCCTTCTTGGTATTATTCTTTCTCTGCAAGCTTCAATGTGATGTGGCTTGTCTTTTTCTCAATTCTGAATGCACGACCCTGTGCTCTTGCCTGAATTCTCTTAAGTGTAGGGCCCTGGTCTGCGAAAACCTCAGAAACATAAAGGTTTTCAACATTCATATTGTGATTGTTCTCCGCATTTGCGATTGCGGATTTGAGCAATTTTTCAACTACCGGGCTTGCAGCCTTGGGAGTGTTCTTAAGAATTCCCAATGCAACGCCAACCGGCTTATTTCTGATTAAATCTATAACTATGCGTACTTTTCTCGGTGCAATACGCACATGAGTAACTTTAGCTACTGCTTCCATTGCTTTAAGCTCCTTTCTGATAGAGTTATCAAAACCTCAATTATTTAGAAGTTTTAGCACCTGCATGACCCTTAAAGGTTCTGGTTGGAGCAAATTCTCCAAACTTATGACCTACCATATCTTCGGTTACATATACCGGAACATGCTTTCTTCCGTCATATACCGCAACAGTATGTCCTACCATTTCAGGGAAAATCGTAGACGCTCTTGACCATGTCTTAATTACAGCCTTTTCGTTCTTTTCGTTCATTGCAACAATCTTGCGCATTAAACTTTCTTCAACGAAAGGTCCTTTTTTAATACTGCGACCCATTAGGTGACCTCCTTAATTATTTTCCTTTGAAAAAACCTTTTCGATCCGTTTTTTCAATTATTTCGCATTGCGTCTCTTAACAATAAACTTGTTAGACTTATTCTTCTTATCTCTTGTCTTATAGCCCAAAGC
>CAZTEA010000142.1:0-3943 GCA_964612315.1 uncultured Oscillospiraceae bacterium
TTATTGCCGTTGGCTATTATCATATCAATTTTCTTGTCCATAACAATTTCCGCCGCATGAAGCTTTGTTTTCATGCCGCCCGTGCCTCGTCTCGAGCCCGCTCCTCCGGCACAAGACAAAACGCCGTCATCAATTTTTTTCACCACGGGAATTATTTTGGCATTTTGGTTTTCACTCGGATTGCAATCGTAAAGCCCGTCTATATCCGACATAATAACAAGCAAATCTGCCTCAACCAAAACCGCAACATAAGCAGATAAAGTGTCATTATCGCCAAATTCAAGCTCATCGGTTGAAACCACATCGTTTTCGTTAACAATCGGAATAACTCCGTATTCAAACATTGTCATAAATGCATTTTTTGTATTTTTATATTTTTGTTCATCGTCGAACACATATTTTGTAAGCAGCACCTGAGCGGCATTATACCCGTATTCCGCAAAAAAACGGTCATACATTGAAACAAGGCTCGCTTGTCCAATTGCCGCAAGAGCCTGCTTTTTTCTGATTTCCTCAGGTCTTTGCGAAAGACCGATTTTGCCCACACCGGCGCCTACCGCACCGCTGGATACCAAAACCACTTGGTGTCCCCTGTTTAAAAGCTCCGATATCACCCTAACCAGATGTTCCATCTGTTTTATATTTATCTTTCCGTTTTCATGGGTTAAAGTGGAAGTTCCCACCTTAATAACTATTCTTTTGTAAATCATATCCATATACCTCGTTTTAAGTATTTTATCATATTTGCTTGCAATTTGTCAATAAGAAGGCTATAATATTATAGTATATCGGAGGTTTATATGAAAATCGGAAATATAAATTTGGAAAACAATGTAATTCTTGCACCAATGGCAGGAGTTACCGACAGAGCTTTCCGCCACATAACAAAGCCATTCGGCCCGGGACTTATGTATACCGAAATGGTATCGGGTAAAGCTCTTATGTATAACAACAAAAAGACCGAAGGCCTTTTGGAGGTTGATAACTGCGAGGGGCTTGTTGCAACACAGCTTTTCGGACATGACCCGTCCGTTCTTGCGCAAACCGCAAAGCAATCCGAAGAAAACGGTGCTATGATAATTGATATAAATATGGGTTGTCCCGCACCGAAAATCGTAAATAACGGAGACGGTTCGGCTCTTATGAAAAACCCCGCCTTGGCCGGAGAGATAATTTCCGCCGTTAAATCCGTGATTTCCATTCCTCTTACCGTTAAGTTTCGTATGGGATGGGACGAAGACAGCATAAACGCCGTTGAGTTTGCAAAAATTGCCGAAAAATGCGGAGCGGACGCCGTAACAATACACGGCAGAACACGCAAACAGTTTTACAGCGGAAAAGCCAATCTTGATATCATCAAAGCCGTTAAAGCTTCAATTGCCATTCCTGTCATCGGAAACGGCGATATAACCGACGGGGAATCGGCAAAAAACATGCTTGACATTACCGGCTGTGACGGAATTATGATTGGCAGGGGCGCTCAGGGAAATCCATGGATTTTCGCAGAAATTTCAGCATTTTTACAATTTGGCGAAATTCTTCCTCCCCCACAAATATCCGAAAGAATTTCAAAAATGCTTGAACATCTGGATTTGCTGGTTGAATATAAGGGCGAGTACATCGGTGTTTTGGAGGCAAGAAAGCATATGGCATGGTATCTTAAAGGAATACGAGGCGGCGCTGCCGTTCGTGAGCTTATAAATAAAGCATCGAGCAAAGAAGAAATGAAAAAAATTATTTTTGATATTGAACAACATCTTAATTTATGATACAATAATGAAAGAACAATGAAAGGCAGTAATAATTTATGAGCGATAAAAATAAAATCTATAAAACTTCTATCGGCGGTCAAGCCGTTATTGAGGGCGTTATGATGCGCGGTCCCGAATCAATCGCAACCGCCGTGCGAAAGCCCGACAACGAAATTATTGTTGAGAAACAGCCTTTGGGCAAGGTTCGTAAAAGCAAAATTTTAAAGCTTCCCATTATCCGAGGCTGTGTTAACTTTGTTGACAGTATGGTAACCGGAGTTAAGGCACTTATGTTTTCTGCTAAATTTTTTGATATTGATGAAGACGGCAACCAAGTTGAGGAAGAACCCGGCAAATTTGAAAAATGGCTGGATAAAAAGCTTGGCTCTGAAAAGGCCTTTAATGTGCTTATTTATCTTTCCGTCATTTTTTCCATCTGCTTAAGTGTGGGACTTTTTATGCTTCTTCCCGCATACCTTGCAAGCTTTATCGAAAAGCTCACCAAAAGCCACACTCTCTACATCGCAACCGAAGGTGTTGTCAGACTTACTTTGTTTGTTTTATACCTTATCCTTGTTTCGCAAATGAAAGATATTAAGCGTGTATTTATGTATCACGGCGCAGAACATAAATCCATTCATTGCTACGAACACGGCGAAGAGCTTACCGTGGAAAACATCAAAAAGCACACACGCCTTCATCCTCGCTGCGGAACCAGCTTTTTGCTTATTGTTATGGTAATCAGTATTGTCATTTTCTTCTTTATAAGATTCGACAATATTTGGCTTCGTCTTTTGGCTCGTCTTGCACTTCTTCCGATTGTTGCCGGAATATCTTACGAAATTATAAAATTTGCGGGACGACACGACAATTGGTTCACCAAAATCATCAGCTACCCCGGGATGTTTTTCCAGTACATTACCACCCGTGAGCCTGATGATTCTCAGATTGAGGTAGCAATTCAATCTCTTAAGGCAGTTATCCCCGAAGAGGCAGGCAGCGACAAATGGTAAGCCTTAATTCTCTCAGAAAAAGATTGAAAGCCGACTGCGGCGCTCTTTCCGATGTCGATGTTATAATTATGGATACGCTTAAAATCGACAAAAGCCGACTTTTTTTGGATATTCCCGTAAATACCGAGCAGGAAAAGCAAATAACGGATAAGGCACAACGGCTCAAAAGCGGTGAACCGCTCGGTTATATAATCGGTCATCAAGAATTTATGTCAATGAATTTTTATGTAAATTCCTGCACTCTTATTCCAAGAGGCGATACGGAAGTTCTTGTGGAGTATATAATAAATTATTATAAGGGAAAAGCCCCTTTAATTTTTGAAATAGGCACAGGTTCTGGGTGCATTGCGGTAAGTTTGGCAAAATATCTGCCTTCCGCTCAAATTATCGCCTGTGATATTTCAAAGGAGGCGCTTAAGGTTGCCGAGAGCAACGCAAAGCGTCATCTTGTGAATAACAGAATTACTTTTTTGCAGCACGATATTATGCAAGGATATCCGAAATTTGAAGAAAAACCGTGTTGTGTGGTTTCAAACCCACCTTATATTGAGAGTGAAACCATAAAAACACTCGACCCCTCAGTTAAGGATTTTGAGCCGATTTCCGCATTGGACGGAGGTTTGGACGGTTTGGATTTCTACCGCCAAATCATAAACTTGTGTCCCTTGGGAAAGGACGGCTTACTCGCTTTTGAAATCGGATACAATCAAGGAGAAAAAGTGAAAAATTTGATGCAATCCGCCTTTTCTCACATTCAAGTTATAAAAGATTTTGCAAATCACGACCGCATTGTTGCGGGTACAAGAAAATAAAGCGGAAAAATTTTCCGCTTTATTTTTTATTTTTCAATAATTATTGTAAACCATATTTTAAAATGTCAAATTTAAGATATTTCCCATAAAACCGCCGTTTTTTGATTTGGATTTTCTTTCGCCGATTTAAACTTAGTCACAACTTATGCCTGTGGATAATGTGCAAAACTCTGTTAATAACTATAAATTGGGATTTTTTTACTCTTTCCTTTTTTTGCTATTTATTTGAAAAATTTTCCATTTTGCTCATTTTGGTTTACATAAAATTATTTTTTTCTTCTTGACAAAGCTATTTTCCACTAAAAATGACTGCCTTTTGACAGTCTGCGATAAAACAGTAACTCATCAACAGACTGTCAAACAGGAT
>CAZTEA010000143.1:0-3887 GCA_964612315.1 uncultured Oscillospiraceae bacterium
ATAGCTTGAAATTCTTGCCGCAACAGGTGTTTTTAAAATGTATATAAAAAACAGGAGGTAAAATGATGGAAATTCATGCAAATCGTTTTTCGGAACCGTCACAGCTTAAAATTACAGATATTAGAGTGGCAAATATTGACGGTGCACCTAAACATTGTCCTTTGATTAAGATTTATACAAACCAAGGGATAGTGGGTTACGGCGAGATTAGGGATGCGGCCAGCGCAACATACGCTCTTATGCTTAAATCAAGACTTGTTGGCGAAAATCCCTGTAATGTGGATAAGCTTTTTCGCCGAATAAAACAGTTTGGCGGTCATTCCCGTCAGGGCGGCGGTGTATCCGGTATTGAAATTGCTCTCTGGGATTTGGCAGGAAAGGCTTGGGGCGTTCCGCTTTGGCAGATGCTTGGCGGAAAATTTCGTGACAAGGTGAGAATGTATTGCGATACGGATGTAGATGGAAAGCATACAGGAACCGATATGGGACACGCTCTTAAGAAGAGAATGGAGCAAGGTTTTACCTTCCTTAAAATGGACCTTGGTATTGAATTGCTTTTGGATGAGCCCGGATGCCTGAATGCACCTATCGGATTTTTGGATGATATCAAGAAATATTCAATGAAAGCAATCAATCACCAAAAAGGCTCAATTGATATGGATATGATGCTTGGTAAGAATTATGAGGTATTCACAATTCCTCACCATGCAACAGGTATTCATCTTACACAAAAGGGCATGGATTATCTTGAGGATTATGTTAAACAAGTAAGAGATGTAATAGGATACGAAGTTCCTCTTGCAATAGACCATTTTGGACATATTTGTATAGAAGATTGCATTATGTTTGCAAAGCGTTTGGAAAAATATAATATTGCATGGATAGAGGATATCGCACCCTGGCATTATACTTCTCATTATGTAAAAATTGCAAACAGCTGTAATGTTCCGATTTGCACCGGTGAAGATATATATCTTTCCGAAAACTTTGAACCGCTTATGCAAAGCGGCGGTATATCGGTTGCGCATCCTGATATACTTACGGTTGGCGGTGCTCTGGAAATGAAAAAGCTTGGCAATATGTGTGATAAATACGGTGTTGCTATGGCGGTACATATGGCGGAAAGCCCAATTGCGTGTATGGCGGCTATTCATGCGGCGGCAGCTGTTAAAAATGTGCTTGCGGTTGAGTTCCATTCTGTTGATATTCCGTGGTGGAATGATTTGGCTGTCGGAATTGACAATCCGCTGTTTAAAGATGGATTTGTAAATGTTCCGAATAAGCCGGGTCTCGGTATCGATGAACTTAACGAGGAACTTATTGCACAGCATATACATGAAAAATATTCCGGAGTGTGGGAACCGACTGTCGAATGGGATAATGAATGGGCAAACGACAGAGAGTGGAGTTAATCAATGGGTGATTTAAAAATAAGGTGGATAGGTCAGAGTGGGTATATTTTGACCGACGGAGAAACAACACTTTGCATAGACCCATATCTTTCGGATGTTGTGCGCCGTGTCGCAAACAGACCGAGAATGGTTAAAGCTCCGTTTTCGGCGGAGGATTTGCGTGCCGATGTATTGATTTGCACACATAATCATCTTGACCATCTTGATATTGATGCAATTCCGCTTATGAGAAAGGGCAATATGATGTTTTTTGCTCCGACAGACTGCGAAAAGCCTTTGCGTGAGCTTGGAGTAACGAAATACACTCAATTTGATGAGGGAATGTCTTACAAGGTAGGAGCTTTTGAAATAAAAGCAGTATTTTCTGACCATACCGTTCCGTCAGTCGGGGTCGTGATAAGTTACGGTGATACATCTATGTATTTTACGGGAGACACCTATTACAACGATAAGCTGGCGGAAAACAAATGTGACATATTGTTTGTGTGCATTAACGGAAAGCTCGGCAATATGGATGTAGACGAAGCAAAAAAGCTTGTCGGTAAAATAAATCCGAAAATTGCCGTGCCCAATCATTACGGCATGTTTGAAAGCAATACAGAAGATCCCGAAAAGCTTGATGTTTCCAACAGAGTTATAATGGAATTTAACAAAGAATATGAGGTGAGCGGAAAATGTTTGATTTAACAGGAAAAAAAGCAATTGTTACCGGTTCAACACAAGGAATTGGGTTTGAAATTGCGAAGCTTTTGTCGGCTCGGGGAGCAAAGGTTTTTGTGACGGGGGCGGAAAGTATTGAAAAATGCCAGAGAGCGAGTGAAAAAATTCCAAATTCCGTACCTATAAAAGCCAATTTGTTGGAGTTTGACGATATGGATAAGCTGTACGAACAAACCGGAGATATAGATATACTTGTTTTAAATGCTTCAATTCAGTATAAGAGAAAATGGAATGAATTTTCTCCGGAAGAATATGAAGCTCAAATGAATTGCAATGTTAAAAGCTCATATTATTTGATAAAAAAATATGCTGACGGAATGAAAGCTAACGGCTGGGGAAGGATTGTTACAATAGGAAGTGTTAATCAATATAACCAGCATCCGGAATTGTCACTTTACGGGGTTACAAAAGCTGCACAAAAGAAAATGGCGGAAAATTTTGCGCCGATACTTGCGCCGTACGGCATAACAATAAATAATGTTGCCCCCGGGGCGATTGATACTCCGAGAAACAGAGAGGCGTTGCAAGATGCAGCATTTAAAAAGAAAGTAGAAGACAGTATCCCGTGCGGTTTTATAGGCTCGGCAGAAGATATTGCGCCTGCGGTACTTCTTTTGTGTTCGGAAGAAGGCAGATATATTACGGGTGCGGAAATAAAAATTGACGGTGGAATGAGTTTATAAAAGGCGTGCGACTCCATATGAACTATTTCACGGAAATTGGAATTGTTTTGGAGACAGCTTTCCGCCGATTTATATTTGTATTGCACAATACTTGAAAATATAAATATTTTGACAAAATAGCGGAAAAGTTCGGAAAACACTAAAATGATTTTTTATCAAAAGAAAGGAGTGAATAAGGTGAAGTTTAATTGCAAAGAAGAAATTATAGCATTAACCCCTCAATGGAAGGGAGAAAGACTTCCCGACGGAAGACCGTATGTTGATGATAAGTATTTAAAAGCTTTGAAAACTCTTACTTTAGAGGAGGTATGGAAGCCGATTTTTGTAAAAGGCTATGAAAGTCAGTTTGAGGGCAGACTGAAAATACTTCATGACGACGGCAGAAAGCTTATAGGCCGTGCGGTAACCGCAACTTATTGCCCGTATCGTCCCGATCTTGACGAGGTTACAAAGGATATCGGAAAATCTGAGGGAAGAACAGGAACATATAATCAATGGGTTATCGATAACCTTATGGAGGGCGATGTTCCGGTAATAGATATGTATGATAAAATATATAAAGGCACATATCTTGGAGGAAACCTTACAACGGCACTTAAAAATAAGACCAAAAATGAAAACGGCGGAGCAGTTATTTGGTGCGGAATTCGTGATACAGAACAGATGAAAAAGGTGGATAATACACAGGTTTATTATCGTGGAATTGATCCTACCCCAATCCGTGATTTTATAATTACGGGTTATAATACCGCAACAAGAATAGGTAACGCTGTTTGCTTGCCGGGCGATGTTGTTTTCGGAGCCGGAGGCGGGGTGTTGTTTATTCCCAGCCACTTGGTCGAAGAAGTTGTCGGAGGAGCGGCAAAAACTCAGGTCAAGGATTTGTTTGGTTTTGAAATGATTAGTCTTAACAAATTTACAACTGCCCAAATTGATAAGAATACCTGGACAGAGGAAATGCTGGATTTACTTATGGACTTTATCGAAAAAGATGATAGAGCCGCAGAATACAGAGGGCTTGATTGGACAGAAGAATATTATATGGCAAGAAACGGTGATCCTAACGATACAC
>CAZTEA010000144.1:0-3871 GCA_964612315.1 uncultured Oscillospiraceae bacterium
CAAGAAGAGCTTTCTCACTACAGTAACGCCACAACCGATATCGAATTTATGTTCCCGTTCGGCTGGGGTGAGCTTTGGGGTATTGCCGACAGAACCGACTTTGACCTTACACAGCACTCCAACCACAGCGGTGAAAAAATGGAATACTGTGATAGCGAAACCGGCGAAAAATATGTTCCTTACTGTGTTGAACCGTCTCTCGGCGCCGACCGTGTAACCCTTGCATTTATGGTTGAAGCATATGACGAAGAGGTTGTTGATCCCGAAAAGAATGATATAAGAACGGTTATGCACTTTCATCCGGCTCTCGCACCGATTAAGGCTGCAATTCTTCCTCTCTCAAAGAAGCTTTCCGAGGGTGCTTCAAAGGTTTATTCAATGCTTGCCGGAGAATTTATGTGTGAATACGATGAATCGGGAAGTATCGGCAAGCGTTACCGCCGTCAGGACGAAATCGGAACTCCTTTCTGTATCACTTACGATTTTGATTCCGAAGAGGATAATATGGTAACTGTTCGTCATCGTGATTCCATGGAACAGGAAAGAGTCGCAATCGACGATTTGGTTAAATACATCAGCGACAGAATAAAATTCTAATATTTTAAGGGAGGATAATATGGATTTTAATAATATTTACGGACACGACAAAATAAAATCCGTGCTTAAAAATTCCGTTGCCGCCTCCCGCATAAGTCACGCTTATATTTTCGAGGGGCAAAAGGGTGTCGGGCGATTTTCCGCCGCCCTTGCCTTTGCGAAATCAATTCTGTGCGAAAACCAACACAACGGCACCGCCTGCAATCATTGCAAAAGCTGCAGTATGGCAGACGCACTTTCGCACCCCGATATTCGAGTTGTGACAAATTCTTTATACGATTCAAGTGCAACCTCTTCGGATATTCTTGTGGGAACTATCCGTGAAATGAAAAACGAAATTTATATAAAACCTTTTTATTCCGACCGAAAGATTTATATTATTCCTCAAGCGGATACAATAAACGAAACGGCGCAGAACAGCCTGCTTAAGGTTTTCGAAGAGCCACCGCCATATTGCACGGTTATTTTGATAGCGCAAAACACAAACGCTTTTTTGCAAACCATCTTATCCCGTGCGATTAACATAAGATTTAACGCCCTTTCCGCCGAAACGGTTTTAAAATATCTTTCGGAACATTTTCCGAATGACGAAAAAACTCTAAAAATTAAAGCCGCCATGAGCGACGGCAGTATAGGTAGCGCCATAGAGCTTATAAACAGCGAAAATTCGGACGAAACAAGAGATACGGTTATCTCTTTGATTTGCCGCCTGTCTTCCTCTTCCGGGAAAAATTTGTATGAAATTATAAACGGTCTTAAAAAATATCAAAAAGACCCTGATTTTATGTTGAAAATAATAACAATGTGGTTTCGTGACTGTCTTTATTTTAAGCAGGGAGGCGACATTGTTAATTTAGATAAACAAAAAGAGCTTGAAACCTTCTGCCGCAATATTCCCTTTGATGCACCATTTCATCTTTTGGATATTGCCGTCAGATATACTAAATATATTAAACAGCGCAGTAAGTATACACTTGCAATCACCTGTATGCTTCATGAGTGTTGGGAGGTCTTGTATGACAGAGATAATTGGAATAAGATTTAACAAAGCAGGCAAAATATACTATTTTGACCCCTGCGGCAAAAAAGTCGATATAGGTATGGGCGTTATTGTTGAAACCGCCCGAGGTATCGAGTTTGGAACGATTGCAACCGCCAACAAAATGGTTGACGACAGCGAGGTTGTCCATCCTTTAAAGCCCATTATACGAGTTGCGACAAACGCCGACTATTCTCAGGTTGAAGAAAACCGTATAAAAGAACAAGAGGCCACTAAAATCGCCAACGAAAAAATTGCAGAGCATAAACTTGATATGCACTTGGTAAACACCGAATACACCTTTGACGGCAGTAAAATTCTTTTCTATTTTACCGCCGAAGGACGAGTGGACTTCCGTGAATTGGTAAAATCTCTTGCGGGAATTTTTAAAACAAGAATTGAGCTTCGCCAAATCGGAGTTCGTGATAAAGCAAAACAGCTCGGAGCTCTCGGTATATGCGGACGCCCCCTTTGTTGCTCCACATTTTTAGACGATTTTCATCCCGTTTCCATAAAAATGGCAAAGGAACAGAGCCTTTCCCTAAATCCCACAAAAATTTCCGGGGTTTGCGGCAGACTGATGTGTTGCTTGCAATATGAACAAAATGTCTATGACGAAATGCTCAAAATTGTTCCGCCCAAGGGTTCTTTGGTTGAATGTGAGGACGGAAAAGGCATCATTATCGAATCCGAAACCTTAAAAGGCAAAGTCAAGGTTAAAATCGGCAACGATGACGATATGGTTATTAAGCAATACGATGCAAAGGATGTTAAGCTTCTGAAAAAAGCCCGAATTCCCAAAGATGACGGCGGTGAGGCTCCCGTTGAGGAATAAGCTATGAGCAAACCGTATAACACAAAGGCAAAGCTTCTTTACCTTGCAAAAATTCTTATAGAGGAAACCGATGAAGAACATCCTCTTTCCACGAATCAGCTTATCAGCCGCTTAAACTCATGCGGAATTTCCGTTGAACGCAAAGCCCTTTATGATGATTTGGAAACCTTGGAAAGCTTCGGTATGGATATAGGAAAAATCAAATCACGGTCAAACCTCTACTTTATCGGCTCCAGAACTTTGGAGCTTCCCGAGCTTAAGCTTTTGGTTGACAGCGTTCAAGCATCAAAATTCATCACCGAAAAGAAAAGCGCCGCACTAATTGAAAAATTGGAGAAAATGGCCAGCGTTCATAATGCCAGAGCGCTAAGCCGCCAGGTATTTGTATCGGGAAGAGTCAAGACGCCCAATGAGCATATTTATTATAATATCGACTCAATTCATTGTGCTTTGGCGGAGAACAAGAAAATCTCCTTTAAATATTTTGAATGGACAATCAACAAAAAACAAGAATTCCGCAAAAACGGAGAAAAGTACATTCAATCACCGCTCGGTCTTTCTTTGGCGGACAATAACTACTATTTAATCGCGTACAGCGATAAATACGATAAAATTCTGCACTTTCGGGTGGATAAAATGACCGATATTTCGGTTCTTAATCAAGCCGCAAAAAAGCCAACGGAAAAATTTAATATTTCCGAATATACAAATCGCACATTTAATATGTTCGGCGGAAATAACGAGAAAATCGAGCTTTTGGTGCACAACAGCCTCATCGGCGTTATTATCGACAGATTCGGTAAAGACATTAGTATGCTAAAGGCGGACGACGAACATTTTATCGCAGCGGTAAATGTAGCGGCCAGCCCCGCATTTTTGGGTTGGCTTATGAGCTTTGAAGGCAAAATGAAAGTTTTGTCCCCCAAAAGGGTTATTGAAGATATCAAAAAGCTTAATCAAACAATCAGCGATTTATACGAATAATGAGGTGCAAACTTTCGTTTGCACCTCATTTCAATTTTTAGATAAATTCCTTCATCATTCTTTTTGCATTTCTGCACTTTCTTTTCACCTTTCGCATATCCATTGGATTTACAGCCATCATTACACTTGCCGCAACAGCAGACCCCGCCACAAAGCCTATGATATATTTCATTTTCAACCATCCTTTCTTTTTTATAATTATCTTTCCCCAAATATACTTTTATTTGCAGATTTTTTTCAAATGAA
This sequence comes from uncultured Oscillospiraceae bacterium, assembly GCA_964612315.1. Taxonomy (GTDB): domain Bacteria; phylum Bacillota; class Clostridia; order Monoglobales; family Monoglobaceae; genus SIG454. The sequence continues at coordinate 3,702 of CAZTEA010000144.1, forward strand.
TTTATTAAATTTTGACAAATTTAAATTTTTCTCGGCAATCAACGGGTATTTTTTTACAAAATTTCAGAAAAATATTGATAAATTGCTTAGAAACCTTGACTATTTCACTATTTTGGTGTATTATATTATGAGGTAAATCTATTTTTGGGAGGTAATATTTATGGCAACGG
>CAZTEA010000145.1:0-3845 GCA_964612315.1 uncultured Oscillospiraceae bacterium
CTTATATGTTTGCCGGCGGCGTTTTGAGCTGGCTTGTTTTGATACCCCTTATCGTTCTTTTCGGAGCGGATATTATTATGGCTCCCGGAACCGAAACCATCGGTGCAATTTTCGAAGCCGACGGCGCCGCAGGAATTTGGAGCTCGTATGTCAGATATATAGGAGCCGGAGCGTTGGCGGCAGGAGGCATTATAAGCCTTATTAAGTCGCTTCCGTTAATTTTCTCCACATTCGGCGGAGCAATTAAGAGTGCTTTTGTGCCAACCGACAAAACCACCGGAAGAACTTCAAAGGATATCAATATGATTGTGGTTCTTTCCGCAATTGTCGTTTTAACGATTTTGGTTTGGCTTATCCCTGCCATTCCCGTTAATCCTTTAGGTGCTGTAATCGTGGTTGTATTCGGCTTCTTCTTTGCTACCGTTTCCTCCAGAATGGTCGGTCTTGTAGGCAGTTCAAACAACCCCGTATCCGGTATGGCAATCGCAACACTTTTGATTACCACCCTTATTCTTAAATTCACGGGCACAACAGGTGCGGCAGGAATGACAAGTGCCATTGCAATCGGCTCTATAATCTGCATCGTATCCTCAATTGCCGGAGATACCTCTCAGGACCTTAAAACCGGATATATTCTCGGCGCCACTCCCAAGAAACAGCAGATAGGCGAAATAATCGGTGTTACAGCAGCGGCTTTCGCAATAGGCGGCACACTCTATCTTTTAGACAGCGCTTGGGGCTTCGGTTCCAAAGAAATCGCCGCACCTCAGGCAACGCTTATGCAAATGATTGTTGAAGGTGTTATGGAGGGAAATCTTCCTTGGGCATTGGTTTTCACGGGAGCGTTTATTGCTGTAGTTGTTGAAATTATCGGAATACCCGTTCTTCCTTTTGCAATCGGAGTTTACCTTCCCGTTCAGCTTAACGCTTGTATTATGGTAGGCGGACTTATCCGTCTTGTTGTGGAAAAGATTTCCGCCAAGACCCAAAGAACAGAAACCGTAAACAACGGCATTCTTTTCTGCTCTGGAATGATTGCCGGCGAAGGTATTGTCGGTCTTTTACTGGCTGTTTTCGCAATTATCGGCTTGGATAAAACAGTTGACCTTTCATCAAAGCTCAACATTTCTCCCCTTGTATCCGACATAGGCGGTCTTGTGCTGTTCTCCGTTATGATTGCAACAATATTTATTTTCACTCTTAAACGAACCAAAACAAAACAGAGAAATAATTATGAAAAATAAAAAATCTATTGAAAAAAACTATCTAAAAAAAGTGCCTGTCCGCAATAAAAATATTTCCTGGACACAAGATGATTCGGGAATGGTTACATTGGAAACAGAAAACAAAGGTTTCTTTAACCGAATTGCTCAAAAAGTCTTTCACAAGCCTAAGATAAGCTATATTCATCTGGATGAAATCGGCAGCTTCGTTTGGACCTTAATCGATGGCAAAAAAGATATAATAGCCATCGGAAACCAGGTTGAAGAAAAATTTCAAGATGCCGTCTCCCCTCTTTACGAAAGACTGGCAACATATTTTCACATTTTGGACAGCTATGGATTTATAAACCGAATGTAAATAATTAAAATGAGCCGGAATTTTACCGTCAAAACTTAAAAATTTTGCGATAATTTTTAAGTTTTACAGATTATCACTCGGCTCATTTTTTGTTTGTCAAGATAAATTTCCGTTTATTATGTCAACCACAGTTAACATAATATTTTTCTCTTCCGGTTAACATAACCATACAATTGTGGACAACTCAGCCAAAAAACAGTTATTCCCAGAGTTCTCCACATTGTCCACAGGCAACAGTACTTTTTAATAAAAAACCCCCATTTTTTTGCGAGTTATCCCCAGAATCGCCATTGCACCACTATTTTTTTAAGCTCTTTCACTTTACCTAAAATGGTTTACAATAATTTTATTAAATTTTAGTTCTTCCGTTAAACCAAAATAGGCTGAATTTGCTTTCCTTTCATTGCCTCGATTAAAGTTGCCTCAATTTTCGTCATATCCGCAACAAGAGAATTTTGCTTTTCCTTATGGTCATCCTGCCCAAAGGGAACAAGGTAAACATTTTTCATATTTAAAAGCTGACCGATATTTTTCGCGTTATTACCCAAGCCGTCATTGGTTGAAACAGCAATTACCACAGGACGGCGGTTCCGAAGATGTGATTTAACAGCAAGAGTAACCGCCGAATCCGCAATTCCGTTTGCTATTTTGGCAATCGTGTTTCCCGTGCACGGTGCAACAACCAGCGCATCCAGCATTTTTTTAGGACCTAACGGCTCAACCTGTTTTATTGTTTCCAAAACCAATTTTCCCGAAAGCGCCTCCAAATGAATTTTATGCTCCTCGCAATTTCCGAAGCGTGTATCCGTGTTTGCGCTGGTCTCCGACATTATCGGAAATATTTCATAATTTTTCGCCAAATTTTCAATTTCCGAAAAAACCCGTTTATATGTGCAAAAAGAGCCTGTTAATGCAATTCCGATTTTCAATCTTTCACTTTCCATTTTCACACCCCCAATTCTTCCAAAATATTAAGTATTGTCTCTGAAATAAAGTCCCCCGCCGTATGAGGAGCAACCTTTCCCGGAAGCGACAATGCCCAAATAACCTTTACTCCCAAAGATTTGGCTGTCTCAAAATCCACTCCGCCGGGCTTTGACGCAAGGTCGATTATAACGCAGTCAGCTCCGACATTTTTCAGCACCTTATACCCCACCACCTGAGTCGGCACCGTGTTGAAAACTATATCATATTTTTCGATATCTTCGGAAAGCCGGGCAAAAAACATACTTTTTACCCCAAAAGCTTTGCAATAAGCGCCGTCTTTGTGTTTTCTAACACAAACAGTTACATCCGCACCGATGCCCATAAGCATTTTTGTAAGAATTTTGCCTATTCTTCCGTTTCCCAAAATTAAGCACTTACTGCCGTTTAATGTTATGGGAGTTTCTCGCATTGCAATTTCCACAGCGCCCTCTGCTGTTGGGATACTGTTAAGAATCGCCAGCTCATCTCTTTCGAAATAGTCAATTATTCGAATACCGTAAAGCTTTGCGATCGCATTTAGTCCCTCATCGCCTTTGCCCAAAAGCAACAGCTGCTTTTCGCTTAAATTTCTTAAAATATCACCTGTATGAATTTCCGTTTTGCAATAAGGAGCATTAACCGTCTCCCTGCCCAAGGTGTAGGGCAAAGGTAAAACCACAGCATCCGCACTCTTTAGCGCCGCCTCCAAATTATCGCACCTTTGAACCTTTTCATCAATCTCTTTTTTATCCAGTAAATCAAAGCCGTACACTTTAATTTTGTATTCTTCTTTCGACATTTGATTTATAACTCTCACTTGACGCAAATCTCCGCCAATGAAACATAACTCTTTCATATATGTCACCTTTCTTGTTTCCTTTTACAGTTATAATATGTTTCGCCCCCAAATTTGGTGTTACAAGACAAAAGAAAAATTACAGCTAAACACATTAAAACAATTGCACCAATTCCCCGTTATTTGCTCCTGTTTTTCTTGACAACTCCGATGTGCTGTGATAAACTTATAATAGATTTTTATGTGCGGAGGTAAATATGAAAAGGTTTTTATCTGTTTTAATTTCTGTCATCTTGTGTATGACCTTTTTTTCAGGCTGTGAAACCACAAAAATTGACGGTTTGAATATTGTTGCAACAAACTTTCCCGCATACGATTTTGCCAAAAATATAGTTAAGGACAAAGGCACGGTTACCCTTCTTCTTCCGCCGGGCGGCGAAAGCCATACCTGTTTTTCTTGACAACTCCGATGTGCTGTGATAAACTTATAATAGATTTTTAT
>CAZTEA010000146.1:0-3829 GCA_964612315.1 uncultured Oscillospiraceae bacterium
AAATGCAATCATGCTATCAGCGTAAATTCTTCCGGATTTTTCATAATAGGGGACAGAATGCTGTCTTAGGATTTTTGCGATTTTATCATTACTCATAATTCAAATTTTCCTTTCCTTTGTTTTCTTGATTTAATTATACACCATATTTTCCGGTTTGTCAAGTGTTTATATAAATTATTTTGAATTTTACTTTACAAGTTTTCCGATAAAAACCGCATTTTATTAAATGTATGCAATCCATCCGATTCCTTCTGCTTTTGTAGAGATGCCGCACTTGTCTAAAATCTTCTTAACGTTTCCATTTATAAATTCAAATTTTCCGTTTCTTACAAGTGCATTGTATGCATCAATACAGGTATGAATGTCATATAATGATACGCTGATTCCTTTGACAGATTTTCCATCCATCCATGTTTCAATGTATTTTTTGAATTTTTGCATTTATACATCCTCCTCAAATCTTCGTTTCGACAAGTGTTTTAAAATCCTTGTGAATGTTTCCACCGTTCAAATCTTCCACCAGTTGAGCGTGCAGCTTGTCAACAAATTTTCCGAAAACAGAAACCAGCTTTGCCACCGTTCCCTTGCTCTTTCTGTATGGAATTTTCTTTAAATTACAATACAGATATTCATTTTCTGGTTTAATAACGTAGCTGTTCGCCTTTGCTTCCATCGTGAGATTTTCCGGTAACTCATCGGTTTCAAAGTTGAAATTATCCGGCAAGTCAATGCAGAAGGAAATTTTGAACATATCGTTTCCGGCGATTCCGTAGGAAACTTCATTCAGATTTTCCGCAAGCATACAATCAATATATATACATCTTCCGAGGCATCTATAAGGGCGGACAATGCAAGCACTATGAGCAAATTTTCCACTGTAAACCTGGTTGATATTTTCTGTAAACTCTGCAAATTTCATAAGATTTTCCTCCTTAAATTCTTTTTGCTGTCGGACGATGTTTCATCAACATTTTTTCCGCTTCATCCAGGCTGTCATATCCACCGGCAATGACTGCGCCCTGTTTGTGATTTTCCATCCATCCATAATGAATATAAAATTTTCCATTCGGGTATTTTGCGATAACGATTTTTTCCGTATCACCGAACATATTAAATTCGGCTGTATATTCTTTGATAATTTCCATCAGATTTTCCTCCGTCAAGCTACAATATAAACGATATAATTCAGATTAATTTTTTCATCAAAGTCATCGAAAATTTCCGTTCTCTGAATAACAAACTGAACGCCGTTTCCGTTCGTGTAGCTGAAATATTCCTTTTTTCCTTCCTGGTTAAAGTCCAGACGGCTTCCATTGCTGAACACAATATAATTGCTGTGCTTTTCCGTTACTGTTCGGCGTTCTGCCTTTTCGCTGATTGCCTTGATATTTTCCATTCCGGCGATGCACTTCTCATCATTCCAGCGGAACACGCTTCCAGCTAAAATGGTTCTGTTATTCGTTAGAATTTCCGTAAATTCTTTTCGAGTGATTTTTTCCATAATGGATGCCTCCTTCTGGCTTTACGCCGACACGCTGCCTCCTTCAGCGTGTTTCGTCTCAATTCTCAGAGACTCATCAGGGCGTTTACTGTTCTGTTATCGTGTTTTCGTCAAGCCATGTGTTCACCTTTTTGACTCCCTCTGCATTGCAGAGAATTTCAAAATGCCATCCAGCACCGCAACCGCTCAATTCGTAGCGGATGCCGGACTTTTTCAAGAATGCTGCAAGCTCATCCTTCAGGCTGCGAAACATCGTTTCAAAGTTGTAATATTTTCTCATTCGATTGCACCCCTCTTTTTCATATCGTAGAAGCACCAGCGATTCACGGCTTTTTCGTCCATCATCTTAAATTCGTCCATCTGGCGGTCAAATTCTGCCTTGTATGCTTCAATCTGTTCAACCTGTCTGCGGATGCTATTTCCGAAATAGTTATAACCGGCTTCCAGGTCAGCGGTCATATTTCTAACCATCGTTTCAATTATACCTTGCTTGTCCTCAAACCAAAGGTCAAACCAGTCATCACGGTCTGTAATTCTTGCCATTTTCATTTCCTCCTTGTTTTTTGGCTATGCGGCTTCGGACGCTCTGCCGTGGCTGCATTACATCCGCCTTTTCGCCTCCCTTCGGCGGATGCCGTCTGCATTCTTTTTCTTGGTTTAGTTTTTAGCAAGCAACAAATCCCTTGCCCACGATGCCCTTCATATCTGCAAGGCACAAGTCCGGCGCATACTCACGGAGGAAGTATGTTATCTGGCGTGCCGTTGTCGGGCTGTATGTTCCGGTGCATTCAACCATACGCTTGCCCCCGTCAATAACGATACTGATAACTCTTGTAGTGTAGCTGATAAAGTCGATTCTGCCGGATTCGTGAACGTTGATTTTGCACTGGCAGCTTGCGTGCGCTCTTAATTTCATAGTTTTCATAGTGGTTTACCTCCATCACTTTTCTTGATTGTATTGTATCATATTTCGATTGACTTGTCAAGCCTTTTTCAAAACTTTTTTGAAATAAATTTGACAAACCGGACACGCCTATTTCACCTCCTGGCGTGTTTCGTCGCAATTTTCAGCGACTCATCAGCGGTTTTTTCAAATAAAGTCAACGTCAGATTCTACCATCTTATACATGACGGATTCTTGATTCAGTCCATCCTTCAGCGCTTCAATAATTCTGTAAACCGTTTCACGGGTCAGCGCTTCATCTGCTGCAATTTCGATACGGATTGAAGGCTCTTTGACTATTGCGCCGGTACTCTGCATTCTGTAAACGCCCGCTGCATCAATCATTGTAAAGGCGTAAATATCAAAGTCATTTATCAGAGTTTCGGCGATAAAGTCCTTCGCTTTATCCGTTCCGATTTCCTGGCGTTCCGTGTCTTTGTCGAAAAGTCCCACGGTCAAAAAGTGTTCATACATTTTTATAAGCTACCTCCGTTTATTTTGTCGTGCCTTTGTTTTCTTGATTTAATTATAGCACTGAATTTTTGCTTTGTCAAGTGTTTTTGAAAAATTTTTTCAAATTTTTTTGACTGGCTTTTTTGTGCCGTTCCTTCCTTGACTGTATCTATATTATAGCACGCCCTCCGCCAGTTGTCAAGTGTTTTTCTAAAATTTTTTGAAATATTTTTGACAAGCATATTTTGCGCCGGTTTTGCCCTTATATTATAGGAATATAAGAACGCCGCCGCATTTTTCGGTGAACGGAACGTAACCGAAACGGAACGCCGAAAAAATTTAACGCTTTAATGTGTTAAAGCAAAAACTGTTCCGGACTTCAAACGCAAAAATCAGTTTAACACTTTAATGTGCTAAAGTCCGAAAAATGCACTATTACGGAATTACCCCATCTTTGAGGCTTTAACGCTTTATTGTGCTAAAGTTTAGAGGGGGGTACTTTAACATTTTAAAGTGCTAAAGTTTCGAGTCCTCCTGGATTATGTGTTCCACTTCACTCTCATCAAAAAATTTCCGAATTGCTTTAACTTCTCCTACTTTGAGCTTTTACCGAAAAACAAATATATAAAATACTAAACTCTCCTACTTTGAGGATTTACCTTATTTTCCCGAAAAAATTTTACTTAGAATAAATCCTCCTACTTTGAGGACATTTTCGGATTTTCTTTCGGCACACAATAATTAGTTGATAAATTGCGGATTTTTATAAAATGCAAACTCTCCTACTTTGAGGAATTAGTATTTCTGATATTCCGGTAGATGGAGAATCTTTTTGTATTTAGCAGCATTTTCGGAACTAATTTTCAAGGTATTTTTACCACAAACATTTGATTCTAATAGTCACCAATACAATATCTTATATATATAAATAC
>CAZTEA010000147.1:0-3820 GCA_964612315.1 uncultured Oscillospiraceae bacterium
ATAATAACAGCTTTGATTGCCCCAAAACTTTCCATTGATCGTGTTTCAATATCGGTTTTAACTTCCCATTCGCACTCGCTTGAAATTCCTTTTAAAGAACCGATAATCTGTTTTGCCAAATTCGCCTTATAAAGTCTTAGCACATTTTCACTCTCCTTTTTCTCGCTATTTTCAAGATTTATTGTTTCACCGCAACACACCGCTTCCGTATCAATATCCAAAATTTCACCTTTTACAAATGGTCTGCAAACAAAAATTATTAAAATCAACCCAAACAATATTCGTACATATTTCCGAACATTGCCAGACGGCATTATCCCCTCTGCCAATGTTGACAAAATAATGACTCCTGTTACGGACATAAACCATTCTTTGAGAAAATTCATACCTATCTCCCAAGCATTATCGCCGAATTTCCTGCGTTAAGCATAATTGTAAGCACCAAAACAAGCATAATCGTAACCGCAAAAACTATTCCGAAAATCAGACCCACGGCATCTGCCGTTCCCGATAAGCATTTTACCGTTTTTTCATCGGAAACCGGCTGGATAATCGCCGCTGTAAGCCTCATAACAATCAAACACGCCGCAATTTTCACAAGAGGCAATGCCATCGACAAAACCAAAATCACAATGCCCACAATTCCGACCGCATTTTTAATAATCACGCTGCAATTCATAACCGTTTCGACAGATTCCGATAAAATTCCGCCGACCACGGGAATAAGATTGGATGCGGCAAATTTTGTCAGTTTTACCGATAAGCCGTCAAAGCTTCCCGAAGCGAAGCTTTGCAGTCCTGCCGCACCCACAAAAATCGTCAGCATTACAGACAGTCCCCACTTAACAACTTTGCTTAAAAACTGCACCATTTTTTCGGCATTGATTTTTTCCGACATACAATTAACAATATTCAGCGATGTCAAAAGCATAATAATCGGCACAAAAAACTTTTTGATAACAGTTAAGGAAATTTCGATTATTCCCAGAAACATAGGCTGAAAAACCGTTGCCGAAGTTACCGCACCCGTTACCGCTAAGCTTGTTATCACGACGGGAACAACCACTCTTGCAATAAGCACCATATTGTTTACGGCACCTAATCCGCATTCCATAATATCTAAAAATGTTGCCGAGCAAATTCCGGCAATTATTATATAACAAGCGTAAAACGCAATATTTGAAACATCTTTGTTTCTTTCATTGCTTAACGCCGAAAGATAGGAGCAAAGAACGGATAAAATCATCACATAGAGCATAATTTTCAATGTATTTTTAACCTCTCCCCAAAGGAGCTCCCAAAGCTTTCCTAAAACATCACCAAGCTCAAAAACTTCTTGACCTGAGGCACTTTTTCTGAGCAATGTTTCGGTATTAAAGTCCGGCAAAACAGCCCTTATGTTATCTCCGTTTTCATTTTGCGCCGCAGCCTGCAATTCTTCGGAATACGATGATATATATTCATCCATAATATCCTCGTATCCTTCTTCAGCCTCCACATTAAAGTTTAAGCTTGCCACAATCAGAAAAATAAAAATTATCTTTTTCACCGTTTTTTCCTTTGCTATGTTAAACTTACAATTTTATCTATAACCTCCAAAAGCTTATAAAAAACAGGCATGGACATAATAACAATCACAATTTTTCCGCAAAGCTCCACCTTTGTTCCGATTGCACTTTCTCCCGCATCTTTGCATATATCAGCTCCGATTTGTGTTATATAAGCAACCCCGATAACCTTTGCTGCAACAAGAATATATTGCCTGTCAATTCCGATTTTATCGGATATATCCGTAAAAGCCGATAGAGCGGCATTTATATAAGGACTTATCATAAAGAACAAAACCGCAACCGTTATGATTGACGCCGCAACAGCAATTTCGGGTTTGTAGCTTTTAAGAAGCGATATCAAAATAACAGCGGTTATTCCGATTCCTATAAATTTTCCGATTTCCATTTATCACCTGTTACAAATTAAAAAGACTTTTTATTGTTTCAAAAAGTTCGCTTATTTGCCGAACCACAACCAGCAAAACCACAATCAACCCTGCCAAGGTGGTAAGCATTGCTTGTTCTTCCCTGCCGCTTCGGATTAAAAGCTGGTTTAAAACTGCCACCAAAATGCCAATTGCTGCCACCTTAAATATTAAATCAACACCCGTCATGTTATCCCCCCGCTAAAAAAGAACAATAACTGTAAAAACGCCCAGCAAAACACCTAAACTGCGGCTAAGCTTAACGCTTTTTGCGGTTTCTTCCTCCGCCTTTTCCTGTGCGGAAGACAGTCGAATTTTTACAGTATTTATGTTTTTCACTTCGGTTTCAACATCTCCCTCGCCCAGCGTTTTCGAAAAAGCCTCCAAAATTTCGATTTCATCGTTTTTCATCTTTAACTCATCTCTTTTCCCGTCAATTGCCTCGCAAAACGCCGTTCCGGGACTTACGCCTTGGTTTTCAGCTAAAATTCCGGCGCTTTCTTCAAATATTTCCTTAACCACGCCCATACAGGATTTTCCGGTATTCAAAAAAGCTTCTCTTATCGGGTAGTTCATATATCGCACATTAAATTCAAGCATCGTCATACTGTCATAAAACGCCGAAATTTGCTCTGTTCGCTTTTTAAGACTTTCCGCATATAAAAATCCACCGTATCCGAATCCCAAAACCACAATTATCGCACAAATTCCTCTGAAAATCATTGCTCAACCTCAAAAAATTCACCAGTCACCCTTTGGCTTAAGCTTGCTTCGTTTCGCCTTAACACCATAATTTGGTTAAATCCGCCTTTTCCAAGCAAGGGGGCTAATAATTTTCTGTTACATATTTCTTCAAAACTTCCCCCGTGTGCACTTGCAACCACCCCTGCACCTGCGCCAAAGCATTTTTCCACGGCTTTTACATCTTTTTCCGTTGCAATTTCGTCGCAAATTATAACCTGCGGTGACATCGACCGAAGAAGCATGGGAATTGCTTCACCTTTGCCGGCATCAATCATCACATCGGTTTGTATGCCAATGTCATTTTGCGGAATTCCCCGATAAGACGCAGCAATTTCGCCCCTTTCATCCACCACCGAAACCTTCATTCCGTAGTTTGATATCAGTCTTGTTAAATCCCGAAGCATAGTGGTTTTTCCGCAACCCGGCGGTGATACAAGCAAGGTGTTTATCACCTTATCGTTAACAACAATTTTATTTATGTAGTCTCCTGCACAACCTATTCTCTCGCTTGCTACCCGAATATTTACGGAATTAACATCTTTGATAGTCTCAACATGTCCGCCGACACTTACGGCTTTTCCGCAAAATCCCGCTCGGTGTCCGCCTCTGACCGTTATATACCCCTGTCTTATATCCTCGCTGTGAGCATATACCGAATTTTCGCACAAAAGCGCAAACACTTTTCTTATGTCCGTTTCCGAAACAATGTATGCCCCACCCACAGCCGGCGAAATTTCACCGTTAGCTAAAACCGCAAAATTTCCACCTGCCGTACTGATAATAAGCGGTTTGTTAATGCGAAGCCGTATTTCTTCCATATCGGACGGAAGCTTTCCCATCGCCCTTTCCAATATCCGTTTCATATTTTCGGGAATAACGGCAAGAATTTCTTTGTTTCTTTTTTTCATTTTCATTCCACCTTTTCTTTTGATATTCTATTCTATGAGGCTTTGTCCACTTTTAGAACAAATAAGACAATGACTTGTCTATGGTATGCCATTTTTCGAAAAACCATACGAAAAACGAATAGAAACCAAAAGAATAAAAGACAAAAAAGCCCCGAATAAAATCAATCTTTTCGGCTTATGGCTCATTTTGTAT
>CAZTEA010000148.1:0-3802 GCA_964612315.1 uncultured Oscillospiraceae bacterium
TATGAAAATGGTGTATATCTCAGCGAAAGAATATCATATAAAGAAAATTCCGATTTTGTTTTTCCGAATGTATTGCAGTTCGGCGCAGAAAATGGTATGATTAAAATTACTTATAAGGATCAAAGCCTAACGGTAACTCCTTACGATAAAGATGCGGATTGGACAAAGCCCGCCAAGATAAGATTGAATCGGTATAATTATTTTTCCGATGCAACTTATCCGTCAACAATTAACTTTATTTCGCTTACTTTAAGTAAAAACGAAATAGAGGATATATCAAATTATAACAAACAATTGATAAATAAATAATCGACTATCGGAGGGGAAAACCTCCCCTCCGATTACACTAAACTTGACTGACATATAGTTGTCAGTACTCCTCATTATTACGATATCGGCATGGTTCGGAAAAACAAACTCATCAACCAACTCTGAACCATGCAAGTATCGTTACGCAGAGCTGAAACTATATTTACATATATTAAATGAATTTTGACGGGAGAAATACTAATGCACATTCAAGAAATTGTAAATTCGATGACATTTGAAGAAAAGGCGAAGTTTTTAGCCGGCGAAGAAGATGTTATGGGAGCTTTTAAAAACGAAAGACTTTCCATTTTCGTAAAGAAATTTGCTGACGCATCTCACGGTATCAGAAACGAGCAAATGGATAATTGTGCTATGTTTCCGAACTTATGCTGTGCCGGTGCAAGCTGGAATACGGATTCATTATACAAAATGGGAAGTGCCATTGCCGATGAATGCATTAACAATGACATTGATTTGATTTTGGGACCCGGTGTTAATATAAAGAAGAACATTCTTTGCGGAAGAAACTTTGAGTATATTTCCGAAGACCCTGTTGTTGCCGGCGAAATGGCGGCAGCTTATGTGAACGGTGTTGAAGATAAAGGGATAGGAACAAGCGTTAAACATTTTGCGGCGAACAATCAGGAAAAATATCGAAGCGAAGCAAGCTCTGAAATGGATATAAGAACATTAAGAGAGATTTATCTTAAGCCTTTTGAAATTGTTGTAGAAAAATCAAAGCCTACGAGCGTTATGTGTTCTTATAACAAGCTTAATTCCATTTGGACATCGGAAAATCGATATATATTAACTAAGGTTTTAAAGGAAGAGTGGGGTTTTGAAGGCTTTGTTATGTCGGATTGGGGCAGCGTTCATGATATCTGTCGTTCGGTTGCGGCAGGTCTGGATTTGCAAATGCCGTCCAATAGCGATATTTGTGAAATTTTGAAAAAAGCCGTGGATGAGGGCAAACTCTCTATGGAGGCAATCGATAATGCTGTGCGAAGACTTTTGTCTTTTGCTCTTAAAGAAAAGCCGAAAACAATTGAATACGACAGAAAAAAACAACATAAAATCGCAAGAGAAATTGCGGCAGACGGTATAGTTTTATTAAAAAATGACAACGAAGCCTTGCCATTAACTGTCGAAAAATACAAAAAACTTGCCGTAATCGGTGAATTTGCGGTAAATCCGCTTATTTCCGGTCAGGGAAGTGCAGAAGTTTTCCTTGACGAGAAAATGATTGACAGTCCTTTGGAGGAAATAAAGAAGCTCCTCGGCGAAGATGTTGAGGTAAAATACGGCGAATTTTATAAAAAGAGCAGTTATTCGGAAACGATGCTTTGGCCGAAAGTCGGCGAATTTAAAGAGTTTATAGATGACTGCGATGCCGTTGTTCTTTTCATCGGTTCGATGACTTCCGAAGACACGGAATGTTTTGACAGACGGTGCGCAACATTTAATGATAATTACGAAATGTTTGTAAAATGGGCAACGGAAACCGGGAAAAAAGTAATCGTTGTTATGCAAAACGGCGGTGCTATGATTCTTGGGGACTGGTATCGAAATGCGGACAGTATCCTTGAAATGTGGCTTGGCGGTGAAGCTGCCGGCGGCGCTATTGCCGATGTATTGTGCGGAAAAGTTAACCCTGCGGGAAAGCTCACGGAAACTTTTCCGAGCGTTATGCGCAAAGATTTGGATTATCCAGGCAACGAATATACAATTATTTATAAAGAAAAGCTTGATGTGGGATACAGATATTACGATAAACATCCCGATGAAATAAGATATCCTTTCGGTCACGGACTGTCTTATACAGATTTTGAGTATAAAGATATCGAGGTCAAGCAAGAAGCGGATAAAATCACTCTTTCCTTTACAGTTAAAAATATCGGAAAAGTCGACGGTGCCGAGGTTGCTCAAATTTATGTGGGAGATCCGATTTCAACCATGACAAAGCCGATTAAAGAATTAAAGGCATTTAAAAAGTTTTACATAAAATCGGGCGAAGAGAAGAGCCTCTTATTTAATCTTACTCTTAAAGACTTGGCGTACTATAATGTTATGCTTGAAGATTGGGTGACGGAAAAAGGCGAATATATATTCTTTGTGGGTTCTTCGTCAAGAGATATACGACTTAAAAAATCAATATTTATAGATTGCGAAACTCCTTATTCAATAGAAAGAGTGGGAGAAGCAATGATTGGATGCAACTAAAAAAATCCACTCGCATATGATATTAAAATAACAGCTATGCGGGTGGATTTTTATTATGTTTATCGCTGGTTATATGTTATCGGCTTTATAATTTTACAAAGAAATGTCAAAAATTAAAAGAGCACTTCCGAAGAAGTGCTCTTTTCTTGGTGGATCTTCAGGGACTCGAACCCCGGACCGACCGGTTATGAGCCGGTTGCTCTAACCAACTGAGCTAAAGATCCAAACGACTTTTCTATTATACACGACAAAGTGCAATTTGTCAAGGGATTTGAAGAAATTTTCTTTTAAATATTTTAACTGAATTTAAAAAGCGCAATGCCTCCAATTTAAATCTTGCGTACCGGAGAAAATTGTGTTAAAATAGGATAGGATTTTTAAAAACATTTTTTGGCGGCAAACAAGTATCAGATGGAGTGGTTTTATGTCGAATTTTACAAAACAAGCCATAAAAGAAGCTTTTGGGAAATTGCTTGAGGAACAGCCTATAAAAAAATAAGTGTTCGTGCCATCGTTGAGGAATGCGTAATAAACTGAAATTCTTTTTATTATCACTTTCAGGATATTCCGTCCTTGGTGGAGGAAATCATTACAGATGCGGCAGATGAGCTTATTTTTAAATATCCGAGCATTTCATCGGTGGAGGAAGCTGTGGAGGCTGCTTTTAATTTTTCTTTCGAAAACAAGAAAGCTATTTTGCACATATGCAATTCAATAAATCGTGATATGTATGAGCGCTATCTTATGAGAATATGCGAATATGTGATTACCACATATTTTAATATGGTTTTCGGAGAAATTGATATAAAAGAAGAGAATAAAGATTCGATTATAATCTTCTTAAAATGTGAGCTTTTTGGTCTGTCAATTGATTGGATTAACTCGGGTATGCCAGATAACGGAATTGTGAAGCTGAAGCATATATTGTCGCTTTTTAGCGGTACGGTAATTGATACAATAACGCCATGCCAAGAAAACTAAATATCAAAAGAATGAGACAATTTGAGGAAATTGTCTGATTTTTTGCATTAACGGCAAATTTGTCCATTCTCTTTTTGCAATATCTTTGATATAATTCTCAGCGTAAAATAGGTATAAATTGAGAAAAGAGAGGAGGCAATCGAAGATTACGACACTTATGTTTCGGCAACAATCGGAGATGCGGATTCAGAAATAATGGCAAGCGAAAGGAATATCGTTGATTTTTATGTAAGTTATGCCGATGATGAATCCGAAAAAATTTTGAACGATGTGACAAGTGACACCGATTTTG
>CAZTEA010000149.1:0-3792 GCA_964612315.1 uncultured Oscillospiraceae bacterium
ATGTTATAATATGGTTGCCCTTTTTCAAATTGGCATAAGCCGCCCCTTTGATTGCCCAGTTATCAGCCTCTGAGCCGGAGCCTGTGAAATAAATTTCCTTTGCCGACGCACCGATTGCCTTTGCAACCTGCTCACGGGCAAGCTCCACCGCTTTTTTACACTCTCTGCCCTCAGCATAAATGCTTGAGGCATTGCCGAATTTTTCCGTAAGATACGGCATCATCGCATCCAAAACATCTTTTTTAAGAGGCGTAGTCGCCGAATGGTCGGCATAAATTCGTTTTGTCATTTCCATCATACCTTTCTTTTTAGAGAAAAAATCTATGAAAAGTAGACCGTCTCTGTATAATTTCGGTGTGGTTGCTCATTTTTCAAAGCCCAACCCACCAAATAACATTATACTATCAAAAAACCGTTTTGTAAAGTAGGTTTACCAAATTTAAGTAAATTTATCCCACTTTCCAAAACGGATTTTGCTATTTATTAAATTTCTGTGACTGCTCAACCGCCAGTCTGTCGCACCTTTCGTTTTCGGCATGGCCGTCGTGTCCCTTAACCCAAACCAAAGTGACCTTATGTTTTTCCAAAAGGCTTAACAGTTTTTCCCATAAATCGGTATTTTGTGCCTTGTCCTTTTTGTTTCGCATCCAGCCGTTTTCTTTCCATTTGTAAACCCAGCCCTTATCTATGGCATCGATAAGGTATTTTGAATCGCTGTATAAAGTAACATCGCAGCTCTCTTTAAGACTGGAAAGTCCCATAATCGCCGCCGTAAGCTCCATTCGATTATTGGTGGTTTCCGCATCTCCTCCGGAAAGCTCCTTTTCATGTTCCCCATAGCGCAAAATAGTTCCCCAGCCGCCGGGACCGGGATTTCCGCTGCAGGCACCGTCCGTAAATATTTCAACCGATTTCATATGCAATCCTCCGATAGGGTATTTTCAATTTCAGTTTATTATACCAAACTTTTTTTGATATGTCCACAATAATTTGCCGCAGCCTAAAAAAAATCAAAGTCTTGCCTTTTTGATATGCCGCAATCAAAAACGGCAGAGCTTTTGCCCTGCCGTATATATTTATATATTAAGCCGCTGTGCCGTACTCTTTTTTATAAGCGTCTCCTTATGGACTTGAGGCGGTTGATGAGAATAGTAAATCCTCAAGCCCTTTCGGAGACCATTTAAATGAGGAGTACTGACAGCATCGGCTGCCAGCCTGATTGAATTGCAAAAATATTGTTTTTTTGCCTTTTCCCGTTCTTTAAGCTTTGAAAAATTCTGCTTATTTTTACAAAATTCAACATATGTAAAAGTTCCGAAAACGCAAGAACTTTCCATGTTTAACTGCGAAAATTAACGATTATTTTACAGTTCTTCTGTTATCTTTTGTGTAAGTAAATTATATATCAAGTAAGATTATATCTCAATACCCAAAATTGCACAACTTTAACTCTTTTTTGACATTTTCTGAAGTTCGTTAAAAAAAGCACCCCAAAAATCAATTTTGGGGTGCTTCATATTGGCTTTCCGGTATAAGCTCTTTAGGTTTTACCGTCAGAACTTATTAAATTCGTTTAATTTAATTTCAGTTCACTTTATTTGCTTATTGCAAAAGGATTGCAAATAGGAGCAAGTGCGCTATTCCAGAGATATGCGGTTTCACCTTCCGCAAAATCGAAGGAAACCTCCGTGTTTGCGGTTATTGCCTCTGTTCTCTGTGCTGTTACCACACCTGCGGTCTTCTTAACAATGTAAAGAATTCCGTTTTCAGATGAGTTAACCTTAATCTTACCGTCTGCGTAAGAGAGAATCTCCGTTGAAGGAGTATCTGCTTCAACACCACCGCTTACGATAGTACCGTTGTTTACGGTAATATTTTTAGCGTTAAGGTTGAGCTGAATTTCGTTTGCGGATTCTCTTGCATAGGTACGATAAGCATATCTTTCGCCGTCGTAAGCGTTTTCAATGATTTCGTCGATATCAACATCTGTTGTAACCTGCATACTGAAAGTATCGGTATTTGTTAAAAGAAGAACAACAAACATATCGTCAATCTTTGAATTTTTAACTGTTGCTCCGAATTCGGAGGGATATGCGGTTGAAGCATCGTCTGCCAAGAATGTAACTACGAGAGTTTTCGCAACTTCATCCATGGGACCGAAGCCGTTCATAAGTGACCAGTATGCACCTGTAAGATTTGTAATTTCAGACTGATCTTCAAGAAGCATTGAGTCTACATATGCTTCATAATCATCAGCAAAATACAAATATGTTGATGCCTGTGTTAACAATGTTCCCGAAATCTTGTTAAGACCAACCTTTTTCTTTTCAAGGTCTTTAAGTCCGTCAATTGAGAATCTAAGCTTCCATGCATATGTGCCTTCTTCGATATCGGAACCTGCATACTTCTTATATTCTTCGTTGGACATCGGTTCGATTGTTGTTATTGACTTAGCTGTTGATACAGCAGCATTCTTTTCATAGATAGCTGTAATTGTTACAGCACCTTTAATACTTGTGAATACGCCTTCCCAGCCTTTGAAAGTAAAGCCTTCTACTGCGGGAGCCTGGGGAGCTGTTGCATCCGAATTGTATTCAACCATTTCTTCTTTGAGTATTACGCCGTCTTTGCCTACAAACGTAACTTTGTATTTATTAACGGTTTTTGTGTATACTGCTTTAACTGAGGTATCAGCTGTAATGTTTGTAAGAGCCTTATCCCATTTTTCAAAAGTATAAGTATACTGAGCGTTTGCAGTCTTTGATGGTGTTTTGCCCGTGTATACTGCAGTTTCGCCGTACTTAACCTTTACTGTGTCGAGAACGGTTACACCGTCTTCGTCATAGAATATTACGGTGTATTCTGTGGGCTCTACTGGGTCAACAGGAAGATTTCCGTCAAAGTTTTCGATAACCTTGATGTTATCGATTTGATGATTTGCGAAGTAGTGATATGTTCCGCTTCCGCCGTTTACGAATGCAAGCTGAGCGATACCGTCAACCTCTTTTTCGAAGTTAAAGGTCTTTGCTTCACTACCGTTTGCGGAAATTGTGTAAGTACCGTTTTCCAAATCGAATACATAAACAAATTTCACATACTCGCTGTAACCTGCACCGTTTAATTCAAAGCTTGTTACAGTATTTGCATCTTCTGCGTGTGTACCGCTTGTTACAGTCTTAACATAGTAGCCTGCGTTTGTTGATGCTTCAAAGCCGTCAAGAGAGAGACGAGCAACAATTGTGCCGTTTCCGTCGGTAATATGGATTATATCTCTTCCGTTCGGATAGAAGTTTGAGAATCCCCAAGAGGGAGTCTTGTAATCAAACGCAAGATAAAGCTTGTTATCATAAACCTTTGCAAAGTTTACTTTTGCTTCCGCATTTGATACACCATTTTGTCTTTCGTTAACGAAAAGGCTTCCGTCTTTTATTTCGAAGATCGGAGTTGTACCGTTGTAGTTGTCACCCTTTACCGCTGAAAGCTCATAGGTTAAACCGGAAGTTGATGTAAGTGTTGTTCCGCTTACTGTTGCATTTGCGAAATCTTCTGTGATGTTATGAATATCACGGAATCTTGCGTAAACAACCGTATCTGTCTGGAATGTAATTGCATTTGCCGCTGTGATTTGCTTATTGTCGCTTGTGAACCAGCCCATGAAAACTTTGTCATCAGCGCTCGGAACAGTTGTCGGGAGCGAAATGGGTCTTCCGTATACAGCAGAAGCTGTTGCGAAAGTATCCTCACCGTTCATAAATGTAACGGTGTACTTGTTTGCATCCGGATTTTCAACCA
>CAZTEA010000150.1:0-3732 GCA_964612315.1 uncultured Oscillospiraceae bacterium
AAAAACCCCCGAAATGCTCCCGGCACTTGCGGAAGCGGGAGTTGTTGATGCCGGCGGTAAGGGTGTTATGGTTCTTTTTGAGGGACTTATTTATGCTCTTAAACACGGAGAGGCAGTCGAGAGCACTCAGGAGGATACGGTTTCTTCGGCGGTTGCGGCGGTTTCGGATGTTGATATAAAATTTAAGTATTGCACGGAGTTTATTATCAATAAAGACGGCCCGAAAAATACCACCAGATTTACGGCGGCAATAAAAGACAAGGGCGATTGTATGCTGGTTATTGACGATGATGAAATCGTTAAGGTGCACATACACACAAATCATCCGGGGCTGGTTATTGAAGAAGCAATTAAAATGGGCGAGCTTACCAATCTTAAGATTGATAATATGAAATATCAGCACGATGAAAAGATAAGCGGAGAGCTGCAGACAGCTCAAGCGCCAGAGCCTGAAAAATACGGTTTTGTTGCGGTGGCGGCAGGCGACGGCTTGGCTGAAGTTTTCACCTCCTTGGGGGTTGACAAGGTGGTCGAGGGCGGTCAAACGATGAACCCCAGCACACAGGATATTTTGGACGCCGTTGAAAGTGTTAACGCAACCAATGTTTTTGTGCTTCCAAACAATAAAAATATTATTTTGGCGGCAGAGCAGGTTGACGCTTTAACGGATAAGAATGTTTTTGTGCTTCCTACAAAAAATGTTCCTCAGGGAATATCGGCAATGATGGGCTTTGACGGCGAAAGTGAGCCGGAGGATAATGCGGAAGTTATGATGGAAATGGCAGGCGGCGTTAAATGCGGTCAGCTTACTTTTGCCGCAAGAGACACAGAGGTAGATGGCGTTGAAATCCACGAAGGGGATATTATGGGGCTTGGCCTAAAAGGCATTGAGGTTGTCGGTGATGATTTAAGCGAATGCACCATAGAGCTTATTGATTCCTTGGTGGACGATGAGTCCGGCGTTATATCGCTTTATTACGGCAGCGAAGTTTCGAAGGAAGGTGCGGCAGCGGTTCAGGCACGCATTGAGGAAAAATATTCAGATCTTGATGTGGCTATTTATTACGGCGGTCAGCCAATTTATTATTATATAGTTTCTGTTGAATAAAATTAAATCCGACGGCATAGAAGTTTTCTATGCCGTTGTACTTTTCGGAGGTGGTAAATGTGAAGCTTGGCGACAGCGTTCAATTTATAAAAGGGGTAGGCGAAAAACGAGCAAAAACCTTTGAAAAATTGGGAATAAGAACGGTTTCCGACTTGCTTTATCACTTGCCGAGAGACTATGAGGATAGGTCGGAAATCAAAAATATTTGTGATTTGATTGATTTGGAAACTGTTTGTGTTTGCGGAAGTGTAACGGCGTCGCCCAGAAGCTTTAGAAGCAGAGGGCGGCTTATGGTGACTCAAACAACCGTAAGTGACGGAACGGGAATTATGAAAATTACTTGGTTCAATGCCAAGTATATAGAAAATCAGTTGCGAGAGAATACGGAATTTGTATTTTACGGAACGGTTACTTATAAGGGGCGAAATGCGGAAATGGTTAATCCGGCATTTGAACCCTATAGCGCAAAGGGAAACAAAACGGGCAGAATAGTTCCGATTTATCCTTTAACGGCGGGGCTTTCGCAATA
Source organism: uncultured Oscillospiraceae bacterium (assembly GCA_964612315.1). Taxonomy (GTDB): domain Bacteria; phylum Bacillota; class Clostridia; order Monoglobales; family Monoglobaceae; genus SIG454. The sequence goes on from CAZTEA010000150.1 coordinate 1,638, forward strand.
TATGGTGCGCAATGCGGCTGAAAATGCCTTAAATAACCTTGACGAGGATATAGAGGACACGGTTCCGCCCAAAATTGCAAAAAAATGTGCGGTTATTTCGGCAAAAGAGGCGATTGTGCAAATCCACAAGCCGAAAGAGCGTGAAAGCTTTGTAAAGGCAAAATATTCCTTGGGGTTTGAGGAACTGCTCGTTATGCAGACAGGAATACAAATGCTTAAAGGGAGCAAAGAAAAGTATCATTGCAAAGCGTTTCCAAATGTTAAATGTGTGGCAGATTTTGCAAAAAATTTGCCTTTTGCCCTAACAAATGCGCAAAAAAGAGTTATAAACGAAATATGCGGAGATTTGAAAAAGGATACCCCAATGAACAGATTGGTGCAGGGAGATGTAGGCTCAGGAAAGACTGTTGTTGCGGCGGCGGCTATGTTTGCGGCGGTGAAATCGGGGTTTCAGGCGGCGATGATGGCACCCACGGAAATCCTTGCAAAGCAGCATTATAAAACATTTTCGAAGATTTTTGAAGGCTATGGGATAAGGGTTGATTTGCTTGTTGGCGGAAAAAGTAAAGGAAAAGCAGAGGTTTTAAAGAGAATTAAAGAGGGCAAAACGGACATTGTGGTAGGCACGCACGCCGTGCTGACGGAGAGCGTTCAATTTTCGGCGCTTGCACTTGCCGTAACTGACGAACAACACCGTTTCGGAGTTAAGCAGCGGGCAATTTTTGCCCAAAAAGGTAAAAATGTTCACACTCTTGTTATGACGGCAACCCCAATTCCGAGAACTCTTTCGCTAATTCTTTACGGAGATTTAGATGTTTCGGTAATCGATGAATTGCCTCCCGGCAGAAAAGATGTTAAAACTTATGCCGTAGGCGAAAATATGCGCAGCCGAATAAATAAGTTTATCAAGGAAAAAATTGCAAAGGGGCGGCAGATTTATATTGTTTGCCCTTTGGTGGAAGAAAGCGAGCTGATGACGGCGAAAGCGGCGGAAGAGTACGCCAAAAGCTTGGCTGAAGGGGAGTTCGTGAATTATAAGATAGATGTTTTGCACGGCAGGATGAAGGCAAAGGAAAAAGATGCGGCAATGGAGAAATTTGCCGGCGGCGAAACGGATATACTGGTTTCCACCACCGTTATAGAAGTGGGTGTTGATGTGCCGAATGCATCGGTTATGATTATCGAAAATGCGGAAAGGTTTGGTCTTTCCCAGCTTCATCAGCTTAGAGGGCGAATAAGAAGAGGCAAGCATGAGGCGTTTTGCATAATGTTTTGTAAATCCAACGGCGAGATTGCAAGGGAGCGAATGAAGATAATGACCGAAACCAATGACGGCTTTAAAATTTCGGAAAAAGATTTGCTTCTTAGGGGACCCGGAGAATTTTTCGGTGTACGGCAGCACGGCTTGCCCGAACTTAAAATTGCCAATCTTTCGGAGGACATGGAGATTTTGAAAATGGCAGGGATTGCGGCAGAAGAAATTATCAAGGCGGACAAAAACCTTGATAAGCCGGAGCACCAAAATCTGCGTGCAAAGGTTTTACGGCGCTTTGAAGAAGTGGGCGGACAGGGAATACTTAATTAAAAATAAAAAGTCTTAAGCGGAAAATGCGCTTAAGACTTTTTTGATAAAGCGTTTATTATAACATTTCTTTGAGTCTTTCGTTAATTGCGAGAAGGAATTCTTCGGTATCAACCTTTTTCTTGTTGGGAAGAGTTGACAAAAGAGCCAAATCGCCTGTCATAACACCATCTTCGATGGTGTTGATTGTGGCTTTTTCAAGCTTATCCGCAAAGTCGCAAAGGGCGGGAGTATTGTCCAGTTCGCCTCTCTTGCGGAGTGCGCCTGTCCATGCAAACAGAGTGGCAACGCTGTTTGTAGAGGTTTTTTCACCCTTTAAGTGCTTGTAATAATGGCGTTGAACAGTTCCGTGAGCGGCTTCGTATTCATATACACCGTCGGGAGAAACCAAAACAGATGTCATCATGGCAAGACTGCCATATGCGGTTGCAACCATATCGCTCATAACATCGCCGTCATAATTTTTGCAAGCCCAAATGTAACCGCCTTCGCTGCGGACAACTCTTGCAACGG
>CAZTEA010000151.1:0-3451 GCA_964612315.1 uncultured Oscillospiraceae bacterium
GGGTGGAGCTGTTCGTAGCTCTTTTTGTGATATGTTTCCTGAAAAAGAATATATGTGCCTATTCCGGCGTCTTTAAGTTTTTTGTAGTTTTCAACTGTTGTTGCGGCAATGTTTACATTAACTCTGCGGATTGCTCCGTTTTTGTGTTTGATGCTGTATATCGTTTTTATGCAATCCAAAATGTAGTCTATGGGGTTGTTCACAGGGTCTTCGCCCGCTTCGATGGCAAGGCGCTTATGCCCCATATCCTGTAGCGCAATAACTTCGTTTTTAACTTCATCCTGAGTAAGCTTTTTACGAGGAATTTCCTTGTTTTTTGCATGATAAGGACAGTAAACGCATCCGTTTACGCAGTAGTTCGAAAGATATAAAGGAGCAAACATAACAATTCTGTTACCGTAAATATCCTTTTTGATTTTTTCAGCCAAATCATAAATTTCACGGTTTTTTTCTTCAATTTCGCAAGAGAGCAAAACGGAAGCCTCCCGGTGAGACAATCCTTTTAAGTTTTTGGCTTTTTCGATTATATTTGAAATAAGTTCACGGTTGTTTTTGTTCTCATCGGCATATTTAAGCGTATCGAGAATTTCCTCATGGTTAATAAATTCCTCTGCCTTTAATGATTTTGGATTATACATAAAATTTCCTCCTTAAACCTTTGAATAAATGGTTTTTGTGCTGACACCGTCAAGCATTCCCAATTTCCCGGAAAGCTTGTTTATGGTGTCTTGCGGGGCATCAATTGCAACGCTGATTACGGAAATTCCTTTTTTTTCATAAGGAAGCCCCATTCTGCCAATAATATAATTGCCGAAACTGTGCAAAATGTCGTTCATTTTACCTACGGAATCACGATTTTCCACTATGATTCCGATAAGTGCAACTCTTGTTTCCATAAATTCCTCCCAATTAAAAATGCGCCCTTGAAAAAAGGCGCAAAAATATTATAATCAATACACCTTTTGCCAAAGAAAGTCCTAAGACATCAGAAAAATTGAAATGTTTGGCAAAAGGACGAACCTTGTGCCTTACTCTTTGATTTTAGCATAGTTTAAAATTAAAGTCAATAAAATGTTAAACTTTTTCTCACATAAACAATAATTTAAAACACACAATAAATTTGAAAGGAGATGATTTTGTGAATGAACTTATTATTTCACAAATTTTATATTATAACATCCTTCTTCAAAATGTGTGCGCAAGAGATTTTGGCAGAGGTGGATTTTAAAACCGTTGGGGCTTTTGCCCTAACGGAAAATTTATACATAAAACAAAGGAGTTATAAAAATGAGTAAATATACAGTATCTTATACAGACGGATTAAAAGGAACGGTTAAAATAAGCGGAGCAAAAAATGCAGCGCTGCCGATTATTGCCGCTGCGGCTTTATGCGGAGAAAGGGTTAATTTATTCAATATCCCGAGACTTACGGATATTGAAAATATGTGCCGCATAATATCGGATATGGGAGGAGAATATGAATTTAAAACATCGAATGAGCTTTGCGTCAAGCTGGAAAATATCAATGATTACAAAATTTCAGATGAAACGGTAGGTAAGATTAGGGCGTCGTTTTTGATTATGGCACCTCTTTTGGCAAGACTCGGAAAAGTTCGTTTACCTTTACCCGGTGGATGTCCCATAGGGAGTCGCCCAATCGATTTGCATCTTAAAGGGTTTTCGGCAATGGGAGCAAAAATAAAAATGGGACACGGATTTGTGGAAGCACGATGCAAAAAGCTTTCTGGAGCCGATATATACTTGGATTTTCCCAGCGTTGGGGCAACGGAAAATCTTATGATGGCGGCAGTTATGGCAAAAGGTGAGACTGTTATAGAAAATGCGGCAACCGAGCCCGAAATTGTTGACCTTGCCGATTTTTTGAATAAAATGGGTGCAAAGGTTATGAATGCGGGGGCGGACAGAATTACCATTTATGGGGTGGAAAGGCTGCATTCTTGCGATTATACCGTTATCCCAGACAGGATAGAGGCGGGGACATTCTTGACTGCGGGAATCATGATACCTTCGGATATGATTATCGAAAATGTTGTTTTGGAGCATTTAAGACCTGTCCTTGCAAAATATACGGAAATGGGCGCTGAAATAGAAGAAGGAGAAAATTTTATAAGAATAAAGGGGGAACGTAATGTCGTTCACGGTGATATAAAAACTATGCCCTTTCCGGGATTTCCCACGGATATGCAGGCGGTTGCCATGGCTCTTATGTGCCGTGCAAAGGGGCGAAGCGTTATGGTGGAAACGGTTTTCGAAAATCGCTTTCTTCATGTTCCGCAGATGAGCCGAATGGGAGCAAATATAAAAATTGACGGAAGAACAGCCGTGATTGACGGAGGCGTGTTAACGGGAGCAAAGGTAAAGGCAACAGACCTTCGGGCAGGTGCGGCGTTGGTGCTTGCGGGTCTTTGTGCAAAAGGAAAATCGGAAATTGAAGACATAGAATACATCGAAAGGGGGTATGAAAATTTTGACGAAAAACTTAGAATGCTCGGAGCTAACATAAAACGAAGATAAATTTTCGGACGACGGTTTATGTAAACAAAAACTCGGCTGGTGTCCCTTTAATGAGACTTGGGAGGTTAACGTAATACAGCTTGGAAGCCAAATATGTCAAACATATTATAAAAAGTGACGGGAAACATTAAGTGTTTCCCGTCACTTTTTATAAATTAAAATAATTTTTGATAGATTGAAGGGTTTCGTCAGAAATAACATGCTCTATGCGGCAAGCGTCGGTCGAAGCGGTTTCGTCGGATACACCGATTTTTGACAAAAAATTTGATAAAACCGTATGACGCTCAAAAATTTTTTTGGCAACGGAAAGTCCTTCGTCGGTAAGGTGCAAAGAACTGTCCTCAGTAACGCTAAGATAGCCGCCTTGCTTCAAAAGCCCGACAGCACGGCTGATACTGGGCTTAGAATAACCCATATATTCCGCAACATCAATACTGCGGACAAAATTTAACTTTTGCGAAAGAATATATATGGTTTCAAGATACATTTCGGCAGATTCCTGAAGCTCCATTCTAAATACCTCCCTGGTGCTTAAACGCTGTATTAAAAGGCTGTGCCGACAATAAAATGCGTTAAGCGGTAATTTTATTTGAAATTCGTAACCGTAAAATTATGAAAAGTTGAATTGCAATTATTCTTCCGAAAGCCAATTCGAAACTTTCAAACTTTAATAAAAATAATTATAACACAGATATATGCTTTTTTCAAGTCCGGTTTCAATAAATTGCAAAAAAATTAAAAAAACTATTGACAAGTAAATTATTTTATGGTAAACTATTCAAAGTTAGCAGAGGCTAATTGCTTTTTTGGCAATCGGTTAGCGAAAGCTAATTATTTTTCGGTCAACCAGTTAGCGGTAACTAACAATAAGAAATCGGGAGATGCGTATGAATTTAAGTGAAGCACAGGAAGGAAA
>CAZTEA010000151.1:3461-3715 GCA_964612315.1 uncultured Oscillospiraceae bacterium
GAAAAGAGTATATCATTCAACGGATAGAAACAGACGATGAAGAATTGGATGCCTTTTTGTTTTCATTGGGATGCTACAGCGGAGAGCCTATAACGGTGGTTTCTCGCTTAAAGGGCGGCTGTGTCGTTTCCATTAAAGACGGGCGTTACAACATCGATAATCTGTTGGCAGAGGCAATTATTATTTAATTTTGCCCCAAAAGTAATCCGTTGATTACTTTTTGCTCTATGGTTAGCTGAGGCTAACTAATACGT
>CAZTEA010000152.1:0-3704 GCA_964612315.1 uncultured Oscillospiraceae bacterium
ACTGTAAATCTGTTGCGTCTCGCTTCGATGGTTCGAATCCATCTCCCTCCACCAAAAAGACGGTTGCAAATGTGACCGTCTTTTTTTATATAGAAAACACTAAAGCCTTTCGGGAATTTAAAAAACAACCGACAAACAACACTCCGTCAAGCTTTATCGTTTTTTATTGATAAAACGGCTCCAAATTATATTTTTTATAGTGTGTCGGATTCTATAAAGATAATTCTGCAAAAATTTTCTCGGCAATAAAAAATAATTACGAGCAGATATTTCATTCCCCAAAATCTACAATTTTTGAATTTTTATCCATAGGTAACTTTTATTTTTCATATATTTTATCCTTAAAGAGCAATCCCCCAATAAACTTAATGCCAAAGGGACGCCTTCTTAATGCTACGAGGTAATGAGACAATAAAAATAAGGGCTGTTTCACCAAAAGTGAAACAGCCCTTTCTTTGACTTTGAAAGTTAAATTACTTAAGTTCGATTGTTGCGCCTGCTTCTTCGAGCTTAGCTTTGAGAGCTTCAGCTTCTTCTTTTGCAACAGCTTCCTTAAGAGTTGTGGGAGCGCCTTCAACAGCAGCCTTAGCTTCGCCGAGACCGAGACCTGTAGCGTCCTTAACAGCCTTGATTGTAGGCATTTTCTTATCAGCAGCAAATCCTGTGAGAACAACATCAAATTCTGTCTTTTCTTCAGCAGCGGGACCTGCAGCAGCGCCGCCTGCCATCATAACAGGAGCAGCAGCGGATACGCCGAATTCCTCTTCAAGAGCCTTTACTAAATCATTTACTTCTAAAAGTGTAAGTGTTTTAATTTCTTCAACTAACTTCATTACATCAGCCATTTTAAAAATCCTCCGTTTTTTAATATTTTGGGGCATTTGCCCATAATTTACTTTTTAAAATTTAATTACTCAGCGTCTTTTTTAGCAATAGCGTCCAAAGCACGAACTAAGTTTCCGATAGGAGCCTGGAGGCTTCCCATCATCTTGGAAATAAGAACTTCCTTAGAAGGAATACTTGCGTAAACCTTAACTTCTTCAACATCGATTACTTTACCGTCAACAAAACCGGCTTTAATTTCAAGCTGTTCGTTATCCTTTGCGAACTCAACCAACACCTTAGCGGGAGCAACAACATCGGATTCACTTGTAGCAAGAGCTGTAGGTCCGTGTAAAACAGGATCAAGTTCACCGAGACCTACTTCGTTTGCAGCGAAACGAGTAAGGGTGTTCTTGACGATAGAATACTCAACTCCTGCCTCACGAAGCTTTTTACGAAGCTCTGTGTCCTGAGCAACGGTTAAACCTCTGTAATCGGCGATAACACCTGCCTGGGCATTCTTAAGTCTTTCTGTGATAGCGGCAACAACTGCCTTTTTGCTTTCCAAAACTTTTTCACTTGGCATAAAAATTTCCTCCTTTCAAAGTTTCACAAATCCTTGCGGATTTATATGAAAAATCCCTCGCAGAACACGAGGGATTAAATCCTATAAGAATTTCATCTCCTCGGCAGGATTTACGGCTTTGCCACCTGCTGTCTGCGGAAAATATTCATCTGTTTTAAAAACTAACCTTCAATCTTTGTTGTGTTAATTTTTATTCCGGGTCCCATTGTTGTTGCAACGGTAACAGACTTCAAATACTGACCTTTTGCTGCTGCCGGACGAGCCTTAACAATTGCGCCCATTAAAGCGTTAAAGTTTTCAGCAAGCTTTTCAGGTCCGAAAGAAGCTTTTCCCAAAGGACAATGGATAATATTTGTCTTATCCAATCTGTACTCAATTTTACCGGATTTAATTTCGTTGATTGCCTTAGCTACATCAGGTGTAACCGTGCCAGCCTTCGGGTTCGGCATAAGTCCCTTAGGACCAAGTGTCTTACCGATACGACCAACAACACCCATCATGTCTGGAGTTGCAACAACGATATCAAAATCAAACCAGTTCTCGGACTGAATTTTCTGAACCAAGTCTTCAGCACCTACGAAATCAGCACCTGCAGCCTTAGCTTCTTCAGCCTTGCCTTCTCTTGCAAATACGAGAACTCGAACATTTTTACCAGTTCCGTTAGGAAGAACAACCGCACCTCTAACCTGCTGGTCAGCGTGTCTGGAGTCAACACCCAACTTAACATGGATTTCAACAGTTTCGTCAAACTTAGCTTTAGCGGTCTGGCAAACAAGACCCATAGCTTCGTTTGAATCATATAATTTGCCTTTTTCAAGAAGCTTAACGCTATCTTGATACTTTTTACCCATTTTCATTAAATATCCTCCTATAGTGGTTATTGCAGGGCAAAAGCCCCTCCCACATTCATAAACCGTCTACTATTCTTCAACGGTAACGCCCATAGATCTTGCAGTTCCGGCAACCATTGACATAGCCGCTTCAAGCGATGCTGCGTTAAGATCAGGCATTTTCTGAGTAGCGATTGCTTCAAGATCAGCCTTGGAAAGCTGAGCAACCTTGTTCTTGTTCGGAACACCGCTACCGCTCTTAATCTTGCAAGCCTTTTTAATAAGAACCGCAGCCGGCGGAGTCTTAGTGATGAACGAGAAAGATCTGTCCTGATATACAGTAATAACTACCGGAATAACAAGACCTGCGTCATTCTTTGTTCTTTCGTTGAACTGCTTACAAAAATCCATAATGTTTACGCCGTGCTGACCGAGAGCCGGACCAACCGGCGGTGCAGGTGTAGCTTTCATAGCTTCAATCTGCAACTTAATGTAACCTGTAATTTTCTGAGCCATTTTCATGACACCTCCCTTTCCAACAAACGTGGTAATATCGAGACCTTCTTATGAACGCCCCTCCCACAAACCTGACGCTGTGCGTCAAATATATATTACAGCTTGTGCTGTGTGGGTAACAAATTTAAACCAAATGTTCAACCTGATTAAATTCAAGCTCAACATCCGTGTCTCTGCCAAACATGGAAACCTTAGCTTTGATTTTCTGCCTGTCCATAATAATGGCATCGATAACGCCGACAAAACCTTCCAGAGGACCGTATCTCACTCTGATATTGTCGCCTACTTCAAAATCAATGGTCACAGTCCGTTTTTCAAGACCCATATTGATAATTTCCTGCTCGGTAAGAGGAACCGGCTTACTTCCCGGACCTACAAATCCTGTAACGCCTCGGCAGTTTCTTACAACATACCAGCTTTCATCGGTCATAATCATTTTAACAATAACATAACCGGGGAAAAGCTTACGCATAACAGTCTTTTTTTGATTGTCTTTAATTTCGACAACCTCTTCCATAGGAACGCATATTTCCTGAATAACATCCTGCATATTACGATTTTCAATTGTTTTTTCTATATCGGCTTTAACCTTATTCTCATAACCGGAATAAGTATGAGCCACATACCATTTCGCTTCTGCCATAAGTCTTGGGATAATCCCGTTCCCTCCTAAAGTTCTACTTATTTATTAACGCTCCGATGCCCCATGTGAACACCCAGTCCAAAGCAGCAATAAGAAGTCCAATAAGTATTACAAAAATAAGCACTATGACAGTATTCTGTCTGATTTTTGAAAATGACGGCCAAACAACCTTTTTAAATTCAGCCTTTGCATCAATAAACCAGTTTTTAATTCTGCTCATTTTAAAACTCCTTTAACCAACAAACTATTTTGTTTCCTTATGCAGTGTGTGTTTTCTGCAGAATCTGCAATACTTGTTCATCTCGAG
>CAZTEA010000153.1:0-3618 GCA_964612315.1 uncultured Oscillospiraceae bacterium
TGATATGATAAGAACTTCGAATATGGTTCTTGATGATTTCAGAAGTGCAAAAATCGGAAATATTTCCCTTGAAACCCCTGAAATGTATAAATAAACAAAATGCCGATAATGTCGGCATTTTTTATTGGAGGATTTTATGCTGGAATTTGAAAACGAGCTTTATAAAAAAGGAATGGAATATATAGCCGGAGTTGATGAAGCGGGAAGAGGACCGCTGGCGGGACCGGTTTGTGCGGCTGCGGTTATTTTGCCGAGAGGGTTGATAATCGACGGAGTTAACGATTCCAAAAAGCTAACGGAAAAAAAGAGAGAAGCGTTATTTGATGAAATAAAAGAAAAAGCGGTTGCGTACTCTGTTTGCTTTGTCGAACCAAAGGTTATAGATAAAATAAATATAAGGCAGGCAACCCATATGGCTATGGAAAATGCGGTAAAAGACCTTAATGCAGCACCGGATTATGTTTTGATTGACGGAAATGATAACATTCCAATCGATTTTCCGTATACATATATTGTAAAAGGAGACGCAAAATCGCAGTCGATTGCGGCGGCATCAATTCTTGCAAAGGTGAGCCGAGACCGATTGATGAAGGAACTTGATGCTGATTATCCGCAATACGGATTCGGAAAACACAAAGGCTACGGCACAAAGGCTCATATGGAGGCAATTCAAAAATACGGGGTAAGTGATATCCACAGACAGTCGTTTATGACAGATAAGGTTTTGGGGAAAAAGTAATGAGCTATAAAAAAATATTCGGTGATATAGGGGAAGAGCTGGCAACCAGACACCTTAAAAAGAATGGGTATAAAATATTGGAAAGAAATTATACGGCGGGCAGAGGCGAAATAGATATAATCGCCCTGAAAAAAGGAGTTACCGTTTTTATTGAAGTTAAAACTCGGAGCGGCAATGAATACGGAAGTGCGGCAGAAGCGGTAACATACGCAAAACGGAAAAAGCTTATTGAAACGGCTACCAGATATATAATGGAAAAAGAACCGAATACAGGTTATCGTTTTGATGTAATAGAAGTGTACGGAACTTTTGTTTCGGGTCAGTTTGAGTGTGAAAAAATAGAGCATATGGAATATGCGTTTGGAGTGAATTGATTTGAAATATCCTATTTTTGACGGGCATTGCGATACAATGAGTGAAATGTATAACCGGAAAGAGGTTTTTGAGAAAAATTCTTTTCACATAGATGCGGGAAGAATGAAACGATATGATAAATATGCGCAAATTTTTGCGGCATTTGTTGACAAAAAGAGAATGAAAACTTCGCCATATGAGCATATTTTAAATATGCTGGACTTCTTCAAACAAGAAGCTTTGAAAAACGATATTTCCGTTGCTTTAAGCTCTTCGGATATTGAAAAGTTGAAGCAATCGGCAATCCTTGCAATTGAGGGCGGTGAAGCCGCAGAGGGAAGCTTGGAAAAATTGGAAGGCCTTTATGAAAAAGGGGTGCGGCTGATGACGCTTACCTGGAATTACAGAAATGAGATTTGCGACGGAATAGATGAAAAAGATGGGCGAGGCTTAACTGAGTTTGGAAAACAGACTGTAAAAAAGATGAATGAGCTCGGAATGGTTGTTGATGTATCTCATATATCGGAACAAGGCTTTTGGGATACTGTAAGTGTTTGCGTTAAACCCTTTGTTGCTTCTCATTCGGCGGTGAAAGCTATATGTAATCATAGGCGAAATCTAACGGATGAGCAAATCAAAGAAATAATTTCCCTAAACGGTGTTATCGGAATAAATTTTTATCCTCTTTTCCTTGATAACTTCGGGAAATGCAAAGCGGAGCGGATTTTGGAGCATATGGAATATATACTCGAATTGGGCGGAGAAAATAATGTGGGCTTGGGCTCGGATTTTGACGGAATAAACTCTTTGCCCGAAGAAATAAAAGGAATCGAAAGTATGGATTACTTGATTTCGTTAATGGAAAAGAGGGGCTACGGCGAAAAAATTATACAAAAAATTACATTTGAGAACTTTCTTCGTATTTTTGAGAGTAATTTAAGCAAAAACACTTGCAATTTTTAAGAAAATGTTGTATTATATAGGGTAGTCAAATTTTAAGGAATGTAATAAAAAAGAAAATAGGGAGGTTTTTATGAGTTTGAATATCTCTAAGAAAGCGGAAGGTATAAGTCCTTCGCCTACATTATCACTTGATGCTAAGTTTAAGCAAATGAAAAAGCAGGGAATTCCTGTGGTCGGCTTCGGCGCAGGCGAGCCTGATTTTGAAACGCCGGAAAGAATTAAAAACGCCGCAATCAAAGCAATTCATGACGGTATGACAAGATATACTCCGGCATCTGGTACTCTTGAGCTTAAAAACGCAATTTGTGAGAAGTTTAAAAGGGATTTGGGGATTGAGTATACGGTTAATAATATAGTGGTAAGCAATGGTGGCAAACACTCGTTGACGAATGTTTTTATGTGTATCTGTGAACCGGGAGACGAGGTTATAATTCCGGCACCTTATTGGGTAAGTTATCCCGAAATGGTGAAAATGGCAGACGGGAAGCCTGTATTTTTGGAAACAACCGAGGAGACAAGCTTTAAGTTTAATGCAAAGCAGTTTGAAGCGGCGATAACTCCCAAAACAAGAGCGATTGTTTTAAATACGCCGAGCAACCCCACGGGAATGGTTTACAACAGAGAAGAATTGGAAGAAATTGTTGATGTTGCAATAAAGAATAATATATATATTATTTTTGACGAAATTTACGAAAAACTTATATACGAAGGCGAGCATATAAACCCCGCAACCTTTGGCGACAAGGCTAAAGAGATAACGGTTGTTGTAAACGGTCTTGCAAAGGCGTATGCTATGACAGGTTGGAGAATCGGCTTTACTGCGGCAAACGAAAAGCTTACAAAAGCAATGTCAAATCTTCAAAGTCACGCAACCTCGAACCCCAACTCAATCGCTCAGGCGGCGGCTGTTGAAGCGCTTTTGGGTGACCAGAGTGAAATCGATGATATGACAAAGGAATATGTTAAGCGCAGAAATTATATGGTTGAGCGCATTAACGGAATTGAGGGCATAAGCTGTTTGGTTCCGAACGGTGCATTTTATATCTTTATGAATGTGCGCAATCTTTTGAATAAAGAGCATTACGGAAAGGTTATAAAGACTGCACAGGAACTTTGTGATGATATGCTTGAGCGTGCTTTGGTGGCTCTTGTGCCAAGCGAAGGCTTCGGAATTGAGGGCTATGCAAGACTTTCTTATGCAACCTCAATGGAAGAAATTGTGGAAGGTCTTAACAGAATTGAAAAATATATAAAAGGTGAAGCAAAATAAGACTTGATTTAAATAAATTTCATTATAGCTTTGGCTGATAAAACAGCTCGTGGAAAAGTTTTGCCTGTTGCAAAATCTGCGAGCTGTGATTTTTTGTCAAATAAACGGGAAAAGGAGAGCTGGTTATGAAGCTTGGATTTATAGGCGGAGGAAATATGGCGTCTGCAATTTTGGGTGGACTTTTGTCCTCGGGTTATATTGAAAAAGAAAATGTTTCAATAAGTGACAAAAATGAAGCTCGGCTTGCCAAATTGCAAGAAATGGGTGTTTTTGTTTCCGATAACAATAAAGA
>CAZTEA010000154.1:0-3601 GCA_964612315.1 uncultured Oscillospiraceae bacterium
GGTGTTCCGTTTTCGTATGTAACCGGATTTACCGTGGCGGCAAAGGTCAAATCCGCCCCGAAAAATCCGAGGCGGATACATACAAATTAAGCTGATTTTCGTTTTTCCGAAACGGGAGCCGACGGATTTGTTTTTTCTTTACTTTTGGAATCGGAAGAAGAATTTTCCGCCTCGATGGGACATTGCATTCCGCTTTGGTCAACTTTATAATTTTCCTTTAATATAATCTCGGATACGGGAACAATTTTATAGCCCTTTGCCAAAAGTTTCTCCAGAATCACAGGCAAGGCTTTGGGCGTGTTAAGTGCCGCATTATGAAAAAGGACAATAGAACCAGGTTTCACCTTGCTTATAACACGCTCGGTTATTTCCTCCGAGGAAAGATTTTTCCAATCCAAGCTATCTACATCCCATTGAATTGTATAATGCCCGCTCTCTCGCATCGCCCCCACAACCTCGTTGTTATAATCTCCGTAAGGCGTACGGAAAAGGGTTGGTTTAACACCTGTTACTTTTTCGATTTTTTCATCACACAACCTTACCTCCTCAAGCATTTTCTCTTTGGAAAGGGAAGTCATATGAGGATGAGAATTCGAATGGTTCATTACCTCGTGGCCCCCGTCGTGCAAAGCCTTTACCGATTCAGGATACTTGTCAACCCAGCTACCTACCACAAAGAAGGTGGTTTTAACCTTATATTTATCCAAAATTTTTATAAGCTCTTCGGTATCTTCATTACCCCACGCTGCATCAAAGGAAATGGCTACCACCTTATCCTCATCTGATTTTTCAACACAATAAATAGGCAAATCCCGCTCCGAATTTGCGGTTGGAACTACCGCATTTCTGCCCAAAATTGCAAAAATTGCCATAATAATCGCAAGCGATAATACAGCAAATCCTTTCTTTTTGTTTATAACCCAAATTTTCATAATTACACCTCCGACAACTATAATATATTCGCATTGTATGGCTTTTAGAATAATTGGAAAAAATGTTCTAAAAGCCACAATTTTAAAATAGGATATATCAAGCGGTAAATAAATTTAGGAGTGAGTTAATTTGAACAATACAGTCACGGAAAACAACAAAATAACAATAGCCGGTACGGTGGTTGAAAGCCCCGAATTTTCCCACGAGGTGTACGGAGAAAAATTCTACACATTTAAGATTTCCGTTCCGAGATTAAGCGAAACCTGCGATATAATTCCCGTAACCGTTTCGGAAAAATTTTTTGCTCTGCTTTCCATCGAAACCGGAATAAATGTTTTAATCTCCGGTCAATTCCGTTCGTATAACAATTTTTCTTCAACGGGCAACAAGCTGCTTTTAACCGTTTTTGTGAAAAATATTGAAAAAATCGACAATCTCGACGAATACACATCGCCGAATAATGTATATTTAAACGGCTACATATGCAAGCCGCCCGTTTACAGAACAACCCCCTTCGGCAGAGAAATTTCCGATATTCTTCTTGCCGTCAACCGTTCATACAATAAATCAGATTATATTCCTTGCATTGCTTGGGGACGAAACGCCAAATACGCCGAATCTCTTTCTGTGGGTGACAATATTGCCATTTACGGCAGGGTGCAAAGCCGTGACTATCAAAAAAAGATAAGCGAAGACGAAATTGAAAACAAAACAGCCTACGAGGTATCCGTTTCAAAGCTGGAGCTGTTATAGTGCTCGGTTTTTAAGCGTGTCGATAATTTTTCGCCACGCTCTTTTCTTTTCCGTCTTGACAACATCAAAAAAAGATGTTACACTTTAACCAAACGAAACGAAAAGAGGATAATTTAATGAAAAATCTTTTAAAGAAAATTTTCACACTAACACTTTCTCTCGGCATTTTAACCCTTTCAGCTTCGGCTGCCTTTGTTGATATGCCGTCGGACCCCATTCAAAAATCGGCACTTGAAAACGCTGTCAAGAACGGACTTTTAAACGGCATTGGAGGAGATATGATTGCCCCAAACAACACAATCACCCGTGCGCAGATGGGTGCTATATTGGTTCGCTCTATGGGGGCTGAAAAAGAGGCAGATATCAGCTTTTTTGGCGATGTTTCAAAAGACGCTTGGTACTACAGAGAGATGAGCCGTGCGGTGGCGATGGGTGCATTCAAAGGAGACGGCTTCAATCTTAACCCCGAAAATCCCATAACTTATCAAGAAGCGTTTTTGGTATTGTCACGGGTTTTCGATTTAAGATATATCGATAATTCTTGTTTGGACAAATTTGCTGACAATTCAACCGTTGCCGATTGGGCGGCAGACGGCGTTAAAAAAATTGTTTCCGGCGGCTACTATACAGACTCAACACTCAACGCCTCCTCACCTATGAGTCGAGTTGAATTTGCCATGGTTATGGATAAGCTTGTTTCGATGTATATCGACACTCCCGGAACTTATACAAATCTTCCCACAGGAAATATTTTGGTAAGATGCGATGGCGTCACAATTGACGGTGCAAAAAACGAGGAAAAAGACAAAAACCTGATTATAATAGGCGACGGTGTTTCCTCCTCAACCTTTATTAACACAGACGGCGCAAATATTGTTGCACGAGGCGGGGAGGTTTCTCTCAGCGGTATTTTCGGAACAGTTCGTGCCGTAGCTTCTGGAGTTATTCTAACACCCGACACAAAAAACATCGGCGTTAAAACCTATTCGGACAATTCACAAGGAATTATCTCTGCTACAGCTGAGGGCTCTTATATAAACTTCGAACAACAGCTTTAAAATAAACTAACTTTTATATACACAGAAACGGACAAGATATAATCTTGTCCGTTTCTGTTTTAGCCTTATTATCAGGCATTCATTGCATTTTCATTAACGATATTCGCTTCCACAAAGGTAGGCACGGCATCGTGCAACGCCCGTCTTATTACGTCCTTATCCTGGGTTTTCGCCGCCGCTTCAAGCTTCTCAAGTTTTTTCTCCACTTCCTCCATCGTAACATCGCTTTGATGTCCTATGAAGATTTTACTGTGTCTGGTGGAAACCAAGCCCTCCTCGTTCATAAGCAGCTCTTCGTATAATTTTTCACCCGGTCTCAAACCGATTTCTTTAATCTCAATATCCACATTCGGCTTATATCCCGAAAGTTTAATGAGATTTTTCGCCAAATCATAAATTTTCACCGGCTGTCCCATATCCAAAACAAACACCTCTCCGCCCTTTGCGTAAGCACCTGCCTGCAAAACAAGCTGAGCCGCCTCCGGAATTGTCATAAAAAATCTTGTTATATCCTTATGAGTTACCGTAACGGGACCGCCCTTTGCTATCTGGCGTTTAAATAGCGGAACAACGCTGCCATTTGAATTTAAAACATTTCCAAAACGCACGGAAACAAATTCCGTTCTGCTGTTTTTCTGCATTGCGCAAACAACCATTTCGCACATTCTTTTGCTGGCACCCATAATATTTGTGGGATTAACGGCTTTGTCCGTGGAAATCATAACAAACTTGCGACACCCAAACTTATCGGCACACTTTGCCACATTGTAAGTTCCGAAAATATTATTCTTAATTGCCTCCTGCGGACTGTTTTCCATAAGCGGAACATGCTTATGCGCCGCCGCATGGAACACAAT
>CAZTEA010000155.1:0-3598 GCA_964612315.1 uncultured Oscillospiraceae bacterium
GTACCGAACTTACCATTGACGCATTTACGGTTAACGCACAAATTCGTTCCGTTAACCACAGATATATGGATTGCTCAATCAGAATTCCCCGTTGCTATAATTTTCTGGAAGAAAAAATTCGTCAAAAAACTTCCGAATATATTTCAAGAGGAAAAATTGAAATTACAATTTCCATAAAAGAGCAAGACGGCGACGATAAGACTATCACTTTAAACGAACCGCTTGCCAAAAATTATATTTCCGTGCTTAACGAACTTTCTTCTCTCGGCGTGGAAAACGATATTACTGTTTCCACCGTTGCAAGGTATTCCGATATATTCAATGTGGAATACAAGGAAATCGATGAGGAGAAAATGTTTGAAATAATCAAAACGGCACTTACCGGCGCTTTGGACGATTTCAACAAAATGCGCGGTGAAGAGGGTAATCGTCTTGAAGCCAGCATAAACGAACATTTGGATATTATTTCCTCAGAGCTGAAAAAAATTGAAGAGCGCTCACCCCAAACCGTTCGCCTTTATCGTGAAAATCTTGAAGCGAGAATTCGTGAATTGATTTCGGATACTGCAGTTGACGAAAACAGGCTTATTACAGAGACCGCCATTTTTGCCGACAAGGTTGCAATCGACGAGGAAACCGTTCGTCTGCGCAGTCATATGAAAGCGTTTAAAAATGCAATGAAATCAGACAAACCAATCGGCAAAAAGCTTGATTTTATCGTACAGGAGATGAATCGAGAAACCAACACGATCGGCTCTAAGGCAAACGATATTGAAATTGCTTCCATTGTTGTTGAAATCAAGTCTGAAATTGAAAAAATCAGAGAACAAATTCAAAATATAGAATAATCGTGTTAAAATCCGAAAGGAAGGTTAAAATTATATGAAACTTATCAATATAGGTTTTGGAAACATTGTTTCGGGAAGCCGTGTTATTGCAATTGTAAGCCCCGAAAGTGCGCCGATAAAGAGAATTGTTCAAGAAGCTCGTGATAAAGGGCTGCTTATTGATGCTTCCTGCGGCAGACGAACTCGTGCCGTTCTTATCACAGACAGCGACCATGTAATTCTTTCGGCAATCCAGACGGAAACCATCGCCGGCCGTGCACAAAGCCGTGAAGATGAGATTATTGCTTCCGAAGAAAACGAAAGTGCTGAAGAGGGTTTTGAAAATGAAGAATAAAGGCACATTATATGTTATCTCAGGTCCGTCCGGTGTCGGGAAAGGAACAATTTGCAAGGAAATAATAAAGCGCAATCCCGCTCTTTCCGTTTCGGTTTCCGCAACCACACGGCAAAAGCGTGCCGAAGATATTGAGGGTGTTACCTACTATTTCAAAACGAAGGACGAATTTGTTAAAATGATTGATGAAGGCGGATTTTTGGAATGGACGGTTTATAACGATAACTACTACGGAACGCCTGTTAAACCGGTAAATGACGCATTGGAAAGCGGCAAGGATTTTATTTTGGAAATTGAAGTTTGCGGCGCTCTTAATGTCCGCAAGATTTTCCCCGACGCTGTGCTGATTTTCATTGTTCCTCCCTCTGTTGATGACCTTGAAAAACGGCTTATGAACCGTGGAAGCGAAACCAAGGAAAGCATTAAATCAAGAATCGAGCGTGCAAAAGAAGAACTTCTTTTGCAAAGCGAATACGATTATACCGTTGTAAATGACAATCTGGAAAAAGCAATTTCGGATGTTGAAAATATTATTGTTAAAGGAGAATAAATATTATGATGATTTACCCACCTATTACGGAGCTTGTTAAGAAAACCGGAAGCCGATACTCACTTGTTATCGAAACCGCCAAGAGAGCCAGACAGCTTTCTCAGGGCGCAACACCTCTTACGGAGGTTGAAAGCACAAAGGATGTAACCGTTGCCGTAAACGAAGTTTATGAAGGCAAGATTGCGTTTACTCAAACAAATAACGAGATGTAATACAGAATTTCGGACCGCTTGATTTTGCGGTCCGTTTTCGGATTTATTATAAATTTTACGAAAAGAGTTATTAAACAAGAAATGATTGCTAAAGTTATTTTAAACAACCGTGAACACAACGTGGATCAATGTTTCGATTATGAAATTCCCAACGGAATAAATGCCGCATTGGGAATGCGGGTTACTGTGCCGTTCGGACACGGAAACAGGAGTGCGAGCGGAATAATCGTGGGGATTTCAGAGTTCAGCGATTACGAAAATTTAAAATCTATAAAATCTGTTTCGGGCCAAACTCCTTTGTGCTCCGAAAATATTTTAAAGCTTTGCCTTTGGATAAAAGAAAAATATTTCTGCTCATTTTACCAGGCGCTCCGACTTTTTCTTCCTCCCGGCATTGAAAGCGGCTCAAAAGCGAAAAATATAAAAATTGCCTCTCTTGCGGTAAACTTGGATTGCGCCCAAAATGCGCTTGAAGCTTTGCCGAAAAATGCCACGGTTCAAAAAAATATGTTAAAAGCTCTTTGCGAAAACTCGCCGATAAAAACCGCTTCGCTTTATCAAATTTCAGGCGGAAACTCCTCTGCTCTTGCCGCTCTTTCAAAAAAGGGCTTAGTGAAAATCAGCGATGAACGAGTTTACCGAGAGGCTTTTGACGCAAACAAAATTCCGCCATCATCTTCCTATATTCCGACCGACGAACAAAAGGTTGTTATCGACCATTTAAAACAATGTATCTCGCTTAACAGGCACGAAAGAATTTTGCTTAGGGGCGTTACGGGAAGCGGGAAAACCGAAGTTTTTTTACAAGCAATAAGACATTGCATCGAAAACGGAAAAACCGCAATTATGCTTGTTCCCGAAATATCTTTGACCCCTCAAACCGTAAGCCGTTTTGTAAGCCGCTTCGGCAAAAGAGTTGCCGTTATCCACAGCCGGCTCTCTCAGGGTGAGCGCTTTGACCAATGGAATAAAATAAAAAACGGTGAGGTAAGCGTTGTGGTCGGGGCACGCTCGGCAGTTTTTGCACCTTTGGAAAATATAGGAATTATAATTTTGGACGAGGAACACGAAAGCAGTTACAAATCGGATACCACTCCCAAATATTTGGCTCACGATATTGCCCAAAAACGGGCAACGGATTGCGGTGCCGTTATGCTTTTGGCTTCCGCAACCCCATCACTTACAAGCTTTTACAAGGCAAAAAGCGGCGAATACACCCTTTTTGAAATGAAAAAGCGTTACAACGAAATGGCAATGCCTAAAATCGAGATTGTTGATATGCGAGGCGAGCTTTTTAATTACAAAAACTTTTCCCCGCTGAGTATGACACTTCAGCGTGAGCTTATGATAAATCTGGAAAATAAAAGTAAATCAATTCTTTTTTTAAACAGACGGGGATATTCAACCTTTCTTTCCTGCCGTGAATGCGGTTTTGCCCTCGAATGCCCGTCCTGCAGCGTAACTTTAACCTACCATAAAAATACAAATTCAATGGTTTGTCACTACTGCGGACACACCGAAGCCGTTCCCTCCATTTGCCCTCAATGCGGCTCCAAGCATATTAAGTTTTTCGGAACGGGAACTCAAAAAATCGAAGAAGCAATAAAGGAAAAATTCCCCCTAGCCAAGGTGCTTCGAATGGACACGGATACCA
>CAZTEA010000156.1:0-3565 GCA_964612315.1 uncultured Oscillospiraceae bacterium
GTCGCACCTTTTTCGTTAACGGTCGGGGCAGTCCCTTTTTCTCTTGCCACACTTATGATTTACCTTATCGGCGGTCTTTCGGACTGTAAATGCGCCCTCTTTTCGGTTTTGATTTACATTTTGACGGGGCTTTGCGGACTTCCCGTTTTTTCGGGTTTTGAGAGCGGCTTCGGGAAAATACTTTCCCCCACCGGAGGCTTTATTTTGGGATATCTTCCCTGCGTTTTTGTTATTTCTTATTTTAAAAGCAGAATTAAAAAAGCCGCTCTTTTGCCCTTGTTTATGGCTTTGGGAACGGCAATTTGCTATACTTTCGGGCTTATTTGGTTCATTTTTGTAACAAAAATCGGCATTTTGTCCTCTTTTGCCCTTTGCGTTGCTCCATTCTTGCCCTTTGACGCCTTGAAAATTGCCTTTGCTTCGTGGTTTTTAAAGCGCTTTGACCTTACCCTAAAATAATTGATTCGGGTATCGACACACCCTATTAAATAGGAATAAGCTCGCCGAACGAGGCGGAAATTCCCTCTCTTAAAATTCCTTTCAGAATTTGCTCTTCCGTTAAGGCGGCGATTATTTCGCCGTCTTTTGCTATGTTCACAGTTATATAATAGTCGTAGGAAATATAGCGCAAAATTTTTTGCGCCCTCTCGTCCTCTCTTACCGTATAGGTTTTTGTTCGCTTTATACTTTGGATTTTCTTGGGGTTTTCCAGAATTTCACGAAGAAGCGATATCGTTATATTCTTTTGCTCTGTTTTGATATTACCCATTAAAAAGGCGGCAATAAACACATAGGTAAAGTTCATTTTCGTTTTTATCAATATCCAGATGGAAAAAATCCACAAAAGCACCGTCAGCGCCTTGCTTACCCTCACCGACACATTGTAGGCTCTGAGTATTCCCATTTTATAGGTGAGCATTGAGCGGAGCATTCGTCCGCCGTCCAAGGGAAGAACGGGAATTAGGTTTACGGCGCATATGCAAATATTCATAAAGAAAATATACTCCCTTTCCCAAATGGGCGCAATATAGGCACAAAGTCCCAATATAAGGCTGAAAAACGGACCACAAAAAGCAATTGCAAACTCCTTTTCCGAATTGTTTATCCCCTCGCTTTCAAGAAGGGCGCAAACACCGAATGGGCTTATCTCTATCCCCCAAACTCCCACGCCCAAAAGCGCCGCCGCCACAATATGGGCGCATTCGTGGAGAAGAACCGACAAAAATGATATCAAAAACAGAGGGAAATATTCAAGATAAATTGCGAAAAACACCGCCGGAAAAAGGAGCAAATTAAGTCGTAAACGCCCGATTTTAACACAAAAGAGCTTTGTCATATTACCTAAAAAGCCCTGCTGCAAAGGTTTTTATCGACTCTGCGGTTATATTATAATTTACCGCCTTTTCCATAAATTTTTCGGCATTTTCAATATACGGAATCGGACTTTTCTTAACATAATAAACCGCAAAGAAAAGCATAAGAGAAAATACGCTTTGCCAAAAAAGCAAGGTAAGAAGCCCCTGCCAAAAACTCTCTTTTCTTTGTCCCGACGGCAAAGCCTGTTTTCGTTTTTCGACTCTTTGCATAGTATCACCCTTTTTAAAATGTTGTCCTTATTTAAATTATATTAAGGTTTTTTGCATTTATGCTTGAAAAACGGGGAAATTTGGTGTATAGTTAATATATAAAAACAAGAAACGGAGATTTTTATGAGTATATACGAAGCTAAGTTTGAAAAGCTTTTGAAGAAAATTCAAAAACCCTCCCGTTACACGGGAAACGAATTTAACAGCATTCACAAAGAGGTTACCGATGATATGATGACCTTTGCGTTTTGTTTTCCCGATGTTTACGAGGTGGGAATGAGCCATTTAGGTATGAAAATTCTTTACCATATGCTAAACGACCGGGAGGACACCTTTTGCGAGAGAGTTTTTGCCCCCTGGCCCGATATGGAGGATTTAATGCGGGAAAACGGCATTCCCCTTTTGTCGATGGAAAGTCACACCCCCGTTTGTCAATTTGACATTGTGGGCTTTACCCTGCAATACGAAATGAGCTACAGCAATGTGGTGAATATGCTGGATTTGGCAAATATTCCTTTAAAGTCAAAGGACAGAACAAAAGACCACCCCTTCATCTGTGCCGGCGGACCTTGCGCTTACAACGGCGAGCCTTTGGCGGAAATTATCGACTTCTTCATTTTGGGTGAGGGTGAGGAAGTGAACAACGAAATTATGGAAGTTTACAAAGAGTGGCGAAGCTTGGGGCTTGACCGAGACGCTTATCTTGAAAAAATCGCCGAAATCGAGGGGATTTATGTGCCCTCTTTTTACGATGTTTCATACAACAACGACGGCACGGTTTCATCGATTGTGCCAAACCGCCCCTGTGCCAAAGAAAAAATCCGCAAGCGCATTATATCCGACCTTGACAATTGCTACATTCCGCAAAAGCTTATTGTGCCTTTTATGGACATTATTCACGACAGAATTATGCTCGAGGTATTCCGTGGCTGTATTCGTGGCTGTCGTTTTTGCCAAGCAGGGTATTTATACCGCCCGGTAAGAGAGCGAAGCGTTGAAAAGCTTACCGCAGTTGCCGGCGAGTGCATTAAAAATACAGGCTATGAGGAAATGTCTCTTTCCTCTCTCAGCACCAGCGATTACCGCAATCTTCAAGAGCTTGTTGACAACCTTTTGGAGATTACCGTGGACAAGCGCATTAACCTTTCTCTTCCTTCCCTTCGTGTGGATAATTTCTCGATGGAGCTTATGGAAAAGGTTCAAAAGGTTAAGAAAAGCGGTTTGACCTTTGCCCCCGAGGCAGGCTCGCAAAGACTTCGTGATGTTATTAACAAAAATGTTTTGGAGGGCGATCTGCTTCGCACCGCAAAAATCGCCTTTGACGGCGGCTACGACAGAATTAAGCTTTACTTTATGATTGGGCTTCCCACGGAGACCGACGAAGATATAGAGGCTATTGCCGATTTGACTGAAAAGGTTATAAATGTGTTTTACGAAATTCCGAAAGAGGAGAGAAAGGGCAGAAATGTTTCAATCACCGTAAGCACCTCCTCCTTTGTACCAAAGCCATTTACGCCTTTCCAATGGGAGCCGCAAAATTCAATGGACGAGCTTATCCGCAAGCAACAGCTTTTAAAGGAGAAAATTAAATCCCGAAAAATCGTTTACAACTGGCACCAAAGCGATGTCAGCTACCTTGAGGCGGTTTTTGCAAAGGGTGACCGCCGTTTGGGCGATGTTATTATTTCCGCCGTGAAATCCGGCTGCCGTTTTGACGGTTGGGGTGAATACTTCGATTTTGACAAGTGGATTTCCGCTTTTAAAGAAAACAACATAGACCCGAAATTCTACGCTTACAGAAAAATTCAGCACGATGAAATTTTGCCTTGGGACCATATCGATATCGGCGTAAACCGCAGTTTCCTTGAAAAGGAGCACGACAAGGCATATGAAGAGGTTACAACCCCCTCGTGCCGTGAAAAGTGTGCCGGCTGCGGCGCCGCAACCTTTAAAGGAGGTGTTTGCTTTGAGTAAAAGAC
>CAZTEA010000157.1:0-3563 GCA_964612315.1 uncultured Oscillospiraceae bacterium
GGGCGGTTTATGTATAACTTAACATAAACCGCCTTATGATTAGATGTATATTATGCAAAGCCACAATCGAAAAAGGCTTAAAGTAGGACTTTTCTTCAATGTAACTTTGCATAATATTTTTGGTAAGTTAATGAAAAGACCATATAAATGTTTTATAATTATATTAGCTCAATGAGCAAAAATATAATTATAAGGAGGTCTTTTGTTTGAAAAAGCCAAATTTATCAACACTTATTGAATCCCTTGAAAAAGAATTGCTACGACAAGGGTACTCACAAAGCACCATGCAATTTTACAATACCGCATGGAAAAAAATAATTAAATATTTTAACAGCAAGGGCATTGCATATTACTCCGAAGAACTGCTGTTGGAATTTTTAGAAGATGTATACCAAATATCCCAAAAGAAAGAATTAGGTAGCATCACTCCCTACGAAATCTCTATGATAAGAGCAGTTTGTATGTTGGGCGATTTTTCTCAAAAAGGAACTTTTTTAAGAAAATACTACAAAAAACCCATTATCACAAATGAAAAACAGTTAGCAGTTGTATCACAATTTGAACAAACATGTATAAACAATGGTAATTGTGAAGATACTGCATCAGCCAAAGGCAGAAGCGTATGTCAAATGTTAAAGTATTTCTCTGATAACGGAATTGATGAAATATGTGATATAACTCCTGAAATTATAGAACGATACATATTAACATTTTCTCGTTATGCAAAAAATGGCATCCAAAGAAGAGTTGGAAGCTTGAAATCGTTTTTTGCGTTTTTATATCAAGCCAACTATTTAAAAACGGATTATTCTAAAATCTTTCCTACTTGCAATGCACCAAGAAATGCAAAAATTCCTTGTGTATGGAAACATGATGATGTCGTTAAAATGCTTGAAGCCGTTGACAGAGGAAATCCTTCAGGTAAGCGTGATTATGCGATTTTAATGATTGTAACTCATCTCGGATTAAGAATCGGCGATGTGAAATTACTTAAGTTTGACAACTTTAAGTGGAACACAAATAGGCTCGAACTAATCCAATCAAAGACCGGTGAATTCTTAAGTTTGCCTTTGTCCAGAGAAGTAGGCTGGGCTGTTATTGACTATATCCAAAATGGTAGACCGTTAGTTGATACAGATGTTATTTTTGTTCGGCATTGCGCACCATATTGCGGTTTTTCAAAAGGTAACGCTTTGGAATTTATTGTTAATAAATATCGCAAATTAGCACATCTTCCGTCGGTAAATCATCCTATAGGGATGCATTCATTACGCCATACTCTTGCCAGCAGATTACTAAAAAATGAAGTGCCGTTGGATGTTATATCAGATATATTAGGACATCAAAACGTAGATACAACTGATATATATCTAAAGGTTGATATTGACTTTCTCAAAAAGTGCGCACTTCAGCCTCCGGAGGTGAGAATATATGAGCAATTATGAATTTAAAAGTAATTTTTCTGAGCATATATGCGGTTTAATCAAACAAAAGCGAGCAATCGGGTATAAATATGAACCGCAAGAGGCTATATTACGAAGGTTTGATGTTTTTTGCTGTACTTATTATCCAAACGAACACACTCTTACAAAAGAATTAGTGCTTCATTGGGGGACAAGAACCTGTACCGAAAGCATTAGAACTCAAAGACGGCGTATTGCTCCGATTAGAAGCCTTGGAGAATATATATCATCTTTCGTTGAAAAAGAAGCATATATTTATCCCATGAGATCCTTGCCTCGACATTCTTCATACACACCACATATTTTTTCTGATGAGGAAATTAAAAATTTGTTTGAAGCTATTGATAATGTAAGATACTGTAGTAATGCACCGATTAGACATCTTATACTTCCAATATATTTCAGAGTGCTGTATTGTTGCGGTTTAAGACTTTCTGAGGTGGAAAATCTAAAGGCTGAACAAGTTGATTTGGAAAACGGCGTTTTAACAATACTTGATTCCAAAAACGGAAAAGATAGACTAATTCCAATGCATGATTCATTAGCGGAAATGTGCCGTATTTATGCAAAAAATGCAAGGATATACGAAGACAATCAAGTATATTTTTTCCCCAACACTTGCGGAGGCAAGTATAGCTCAAGTTCACTGTACAAGTTTTTTCGTGAAAAACTTTGGGAATGTCATATTTCACACGGTGGGCGTGGCTTTGGTCCAAGAATTCATGATTTTCGGCATACATTTGCAGTAAAGTGTCTAAAAAACTGGGTTCTTGCAAAAAAGGATTTAAATGCATATTTACCGTATTTAAAAACATATTTAGGGCATAATTCTTTTAATGATACAGCATATTATCTGCGGTTAACAGCCGATGTTTATCCGGAATTGCTAAAGCAAATAGAGGAAAGCTGTGGCGGAATAATACCTGTGATTGGCGGTGAATTAAATGCGTGAATTAGATCTTGCATATCACATAACCAATTATTTTACTCACTATTTGACCATCGGCAAGAATGTAAGTGTAAATACGATAAAATCTTATCGTGATACATTTAAATTGCTTTTTATCTTTTTTCAAAGTGAGAAAAATATCGCCGTTCAAAAGTTGTCGTTGAAACATTTGGATCGTGAAAATATGCTTGAATTTCTTGACTGGTTAGAATTACAAAGAAATAACAGTATATCTACAAGAAATCAACGGTTGGCTGCAATACATGCATTTTTTAAATATTTGCAAATAGAAAAGCCGGATAATTTACTACAATGCCAAATGATTTTGTCAATTCCTATTAAAAAGTGTCCTAAACATGTGGCTGATTTTTTAACTCCGGAATTGCTACAATGTGTTTTTAATGAACCAAACAAAAATACATTGCAAGGTCGAAGAGATTTAACGATTCTCAGTATTCTATATGACACAGGTGCCAGAGTGCAGGAATTATGTGATTTAACATTACGGGATTTAAGATTAGATAATCCTGCAATAGTAAAATTGAAGGGCAAGGGCAACAAAATTAGAACAGTACCGCTTATGAAAAATTCCGTTGAACTTATTAAAATATATCTATCTGACAACAGTCTAAACCCTATTACAACACCTGATCAACCACTATTTTTTAATAAAAGAAAGTCAAAAATGACTCGTGGTGGAATAGCCTATATAGTCGATAAATACATTAAAAGTGCACATGATAAAAATCCTTCGGTTCCTGAAAAACTCTCGCCACATGGGTTTAGGCATAGCAAGGCAATGCATCTTTATCAATCTGGAATACCTTTAATATACATTCGGGATATTCTT
Organism: uncultured Oscillospiraceae bacterium; assembly: GCA_964612315.1. Taxonomy (GTDB): domain Bacteria; phylum Bacillota; class Clostridia; order Monoglobales; family Monoglobaceae; genus SIG454. Next base: position 3,263 of record CAZTEA010000157.1, read on the forward strand.
GGGCATGAAAATCTTGCAACAACACAAATATATGCAAAATTAGATACCGAACTCAAAAGAGAAGCTTTGGAAAATGTTTATCCTGAGCTTACCGACCATAATTTACCTGATTGGAATGCAGATGCTTCACTAATGGAATTTTTACTTAGTCTTTAACAAAAAATATTATGCAAAGTTACATCGAAGAAAAGTCCTACTTTAAGCCTTTTTCGATTGTGGCTTTGCATAATATACATCTAATCATAAGGCGGTTTAATCGGTATGATTTTTATGTGCCTTTGCATATCAGCCGGACAAGCTG
>CAZTEA010000158.1:0-3560 GCA_964612315.1 uncultured Oscillospiraceae bacterium
TCTGTGAGCCGAGTTGTTGGAAATAACGGGACATTCAGCCTTTGCGTAAGCTTCCTCCAAGGCTCTTATCTCGTCCTTTTTCATATCAACCGCACAGAATACAAAGTCAACCTGAGATGCAATTTTTTCGATATCTTCGGATGCGTTCAACACAACCATATTGCGAACGAACTCGGGCATTTCGGTCTGCATTGCCCATCTGTTGCCGAGAGCTTCTTCATATGTTTTGCCGGCACTTCTGGGAGATGCGGCAAGAGTAACCAAATCAAACCACGGATGCTTATCCATAAGAGTAATAAATCTCTGACCGACCATACCGGTTGCGCCGATAATACCAACTTTGTATTTTTTCATAACTGTAAGTTCCTCCTTATATTACACAATGCAAACATAATGATGAATTTTTGCACAATTTTTTACAATAATATTATATGTCAACAGAGTATAATTGTCAAATACTTTTTTAAAATTATGTGCCGATTTGAATATTTGTAACATAAATTTAACACTTTAGATAAAGGATTTTGAGCATTATTTGTCGAAAAATATAAATATGTCAAAAAATATGGAGGATCATATGAGGAAAACTGTTGCGGCTTGTTTGATTTTTATTATGAGTATTTGCGTTGGATTTACGGACGCTTTTGCATACACGGCGGTGGAAAATATCAGAGTAGGAATATATTACGGAAGCAATGCGCGGTCGGAATATACGGTTGAATGCTTAAGCGGATTTGATGTGGGATATTACGATAATCGTGAATTTGTTAAAACGGGTGAGAGCTATGTTACGAGTCTTAAAATCGTATGCGGCGGTGCAGGCGGAAATTTTGTTGATATTTTAAATTCTCAAACGGGAGATTTTATTTGTTCTGCGGATACTTCAAGTTACGGTATTGGTATTGAGCCGAAATCTGCCGAAAAAATTACAAAAATAACGGCAAAAACTGTTGGCACATACAGAGGTGGTTTTGATTTTCGCAGATTTTCGGGCGGCAATATAACCGCAGTTAATGTTGTGGCTTTGGACAGCTATCTTTACGGTGTTATTTCCAGGGAAATGTCGCCGAGCTGGCATAAAGAAGCTCTTAAAGCGCAAGCGGTTTGTGCTAGAAACTATGCCTTGGGCAAGCTGAACCGACACAAGGAATATGGATTTGATTTATGCAATTCGGTGTGCTGTCAGGCGTATTCGGGCGTTGACTATGAGGCGGATGGCTCTTATGCTCCCGTTGACGAAACCTCGGGCGAGGTTTTGTTTTACGGAAACGAGCTGGTGCAGACGGTTTATTCCTCTTCAATGGGACCGAGTACTGAAAATGTAAAATATGTATGGGGAAGCAATTTCCCGTATCTCATAAGTGTAAGCAATGAATATGAGGATACGGCAAATATTTACAACGGTATTTGGCAGAAAACTCTTACAAAGGCGAGAGCAACGGAAATTATGAACAGTAAAGGATATAATATAGGTGATGTAACTGACATAAGGGCTTTGGAATATACTCCGTCGGGCAGAGTCTTAAGACTTGAGGTCGTGGGAACGACAGGGGCTAAGGTGTTTGAAAGGGAAAGCTGCCGCACAATTTTTTCGGAAGCCACTTTAAGTCAGATGTATACGATTTCGGGCGGCGGAAATGTCGCATATCCCACGGTGTATGTTTTGAGCGGCAACGGGAAAACCGCGGTTTCATCGGAAAACACGGCAGTAATCGGCGGTGGAAAAGTATCGTATTTTTATGCAACGGACGGAAGTAAAATTACCTTGTATGAGGGAACAACGAATACAGGAGACGACTTTGTTTTTTCGGGTCAAGGCTGGGGACACGGCGTCGGAATGAGTCAGTACGGTGCGAAAGGTATGGCAGAAGCCGGATTTACATATGAAGAAATTTTAACACATTATTATACCGGAACACATTTGGAGAAATAATATAATGAACACAAAAGATTTTTATTATGATTTACCTCAGGAGCTTATTGCGCAAAAGCCCCTGGAAAACAGAACGGATTCAAGACTTTTGACATTAAAAAGAGAGACGGGAGAGATTGAGCATAAGCATTTTTATGACATCATCGACTACCTTAAAGAGGGCGATTGCCTTGTTATGAACAATACAAGGGTTATTCCGGCAAGATTATACGGAGTTAAAGAGAAAACAGGCGGAAAAATTGAGTTTTTGCTTTTGAAAAGAATAGATATAAATACATGGGAGGTTATTTTAAAACCGGGCAGAAAAGCCAGAGTTGGAAGTCGATTTGAATTTGGGGACGGCCTTTTAAAGGCGGAAGTTCTTGAAGTGAGAGAGGACGGAAACCGCATAGTTCGCTTTGAATACGAGGGAGTTTGGGAGGAACTTTTGGATAAATTGGGAGAGATGCCCTTGCCCCCTTATATACACGAAAAATTAAAGGATAAAGAGCGGTATCAGACGGTTTATTCCAAGATAGAGGGAAGTGCGGCTGCGCCAACGGCAGGCTTGCATTTTACAAATGAGCTTATCGAGAAAATTAAAGCAAAAGGCGTTGACATAGCTTTTGTCACTCTTCATGTGGGACTCGGTACATTTCGTCCGGTTTCGGTGGAAAATGTGGAAGAACACAAGATGCATTCGGAATATTATGAAGTTTCGCCAAAAACCGCAGAAATCGTAAATGAAACGCGAAAAAGAGGCGGAAGAATTATTGCCGTCGGAACAACTTCCGTAAGAACCTTGGAAAGCGCTTCAGATGAAAACGGTAATTTAAAACCTTGCAGCGGAAATACGGAGATATTTATTTATCCCGGCTATAAATTCAAAGCGATTGATGCCCTCATAACCAATTTCCATTTACCGGAATCCACGCTTTTAATGCTTATATCGGCATTTTCCGATAAAGAGAAAATATTTAAGGCTTATGAGGAAGCGGTAAAAGAAAGATATAGATTTTTCAGCTTCGGCGATGCGATGTTTATACGGTAGCACTTTAACCGTTACAGAGCAAAGGATTAAGATATATACGATGGGGGTTAACGGATAAATCCCAAAAGCAGAAGGAGAATAAGATGTTTACAGTTAAAAAAAAGGAAGGCAAAGCACGGAGAGGAGAGCTTAAGACTGTTCACGGCACAGTTCAGACCCCTGTTTTTATGAATGTTGGCACATCGGCGGCTATTAAAGGGGCGCTTTCGACTTGTGATTTAAAGGAGATAGGCTGTCAGGTGGAGCTGTCGAATACATATCATCTGCATTTAAGACCGGGTGACGAAGTCATAAAAGAAATGGGCGGACTTCATAAATTTATGAATTGGGACAGACCGATTTTGACCGACAGCGGCGGATTTCAGGTATTTTCTTTATCAAAATTGAGAAAAATCAAGGAAGAGGGAGTGTATTTTTCCTCGCACATAGACGGGAGAAAGATTTTTATGGGGCCAGAGGAAAGCATGAGAATACAGTCAAATCTTGCCTCGACAATAGCTATGGCGTTTGATGAGTGTGTGGAAAATCCTTGCGAAAAAAGCTACGCAAAGGATTCCGTTGCACGAACGGTAAGATGGCTTAAGCGCTGTATGGCGG
>CAZTEA010000159.1:0-3524 GCA_964612315.1 uncultured Oscillospiraceae bacterium
GTATAATGAAATAACTATTGAAATTTGGAGATAAAGATATGTCATTTGATGGATTTGTAACTCACGGTGTAGTAAGGGAACTGACAGAAAAAATTGTCGGCGGAAAAATAACGCAGGTGCACCAGCCGGAAAGAGATGAGATTATCCTTTCGGTGCGTACTTTTGAGCAAAATTATAAAATACTTATTTCGGCAAGTGCCTCAAATTCGAGAATGCACATAACCGAAACGAAAAAAGAAAATCCCATGACGGCACCGCTGTTTTGTATGATATTGAGAAAATATCTTTGCGGAGGGAAAATTATATCCGTAAAGCAGGAGGGTTTTGACCGTGTTATTAAAATAAATGTCGAAAGCTACACAGAACTTGGCGATTTAACGGTTAAGACTTTGGTTATTGAAATTATGAGCCGCCACAGCAATGTGATTTTAGTCGGCGGCGACGGTAAAATTATTGACAGTATCAAGCATATCGATTTAACTGTTTCGGCGGTAAGACAAGTGCTTCCGGGTTTTTTCTACGAGCTTCCGCCGACGCAAAGCAAATTAAACCCATTGGAGTGCGGTATGGAGGAGATTGAAAACGCCTTAAAATCTCTTTCGGGAAGCATTGAAGCCGATAAGGCTTTGGTGTCTTTGTTTTTTGGAATGAGTCCTCTTGTTGCAAGAGAGATTTTATACAGGTTTTGCGGTCAATGCAAAAAAATGCTTGCAGAGCTTGATTTAACAGCCTATGCCTTTTCAATTTACGATTTTTTCAGAGAGATAAAGAAGGGGGACAGCGCTTCGTCCGTTGTTTATAATGAGGGCAAAAAGCCTATTGCTTTTTCGTGCGTAAAGTTGAGTCAATACGGCGAAAATACGCTTAGTGTTTTTGAAAGCATAAGCCGTACGGTTGACGAATTTTATTATAAGAGAGGTATGCATGAGCATCTTACTCAAAGAAGTGCGCATATTGTTAAGATTATAAACAATAATATTGAAAGATGTCGCAAAAAAATCGTAATTCACAAAGACAATATAATAAAGTCACAAAACCGTGATAAATATAAAACTTACGGGGATTTACTTACGGCGAATATGTATAAAATGAAAGGCGGCGAAGAAAAAGTCTCGGTCGAAAATTATTATTCGCAAAATACCGAAATGGTGGAGATCCCGTTAAAGGCAGAACTTTCGCCGTCTCAGAATGCTCAAAGGTATTACAAGCTGTATCAAAAAGCCAAAAATGCCGAAGAACATTCAATCAAGCAGATAGAGGAAGCGAAAGAGGAGCTTTATTATTTGGAAACAGTTTTGGAAGCTACGGAAAAAGCCGAAAATTATGCGGATATTGCGGAAATCAAGGAAGAGCTTGCTGAGGGTGGATATATTCCGAAGATTAAGAAAAAAGTGAAATCCAATAAGAAAACAGCGCCCATGGAATTTGTCTCAAGTGATGGCTATAAAATTTTGGTCGGAAGAAATAATCGACAAAACGATGAATTGACTGTGAAAATGGCGTATTCAACAGATATTTGGCTGCATACCAAAAATATTCCCGGTTCTCACACGGTTATAAGAACAGAGGGGAAGGAAATCGTCCCGGAGCGGACTGTTTTGGAGGCGGCGCAGATTGCGGCATTTTACAGCAAGGGCAAAGGGTCATCTCAGGTTCCCGTCGACTATACGACGGTTAAAAATGTAAAAAAACCGTCAGGAGCAAAGCCGGGACTGGTAATATATGATAATTACAATACGGTTTATGTAACGCCGAACGAAGATATTGTAAATAAATTAAAAGCATAAAGGGAAGTTTTAAATTCCCTTTATGCTTTCTTTTTTATAAAATCTTTTAATTGATAAATATAAGCAAGTGCCGAAAATAACATGGAAACAACTAAAATAATTGGCAAAACCGTTTCCCAAATACCGAGATTTTTCTCGCCGAAGCAAACAAGTACAAGAATAACCGTGTAAAAAATGACGGTGGAGGCTTTGCCGTACCATCTTGAATGAACCACAATTTTGTGCAGATAAAGTATCAGCGAAACGGCAATCATTATAACTTCTTTTAGAACAATTATCACAATTGCCCAAAGAGGGATAAAACCGCAAATTCCGAAAACTGCCAGGGCTGTAATTTGCATAAGTTTGTCAACCAATGGGTCGTAAACCTTTCCTGATTCTGTAATCATATTAAACTTTCGAGCAATTATTCCGTCGGCAATATCGGAAATGCCCGATACGACAAATATTGCACAAGCTGCATAAAGGTTATTGAGCACCAATACGGTATATGCAAAAAGCGGAACTAACAGCAATCGAAAAGTTGTAATAATATTTGGAATCATGAAAATCTCCCCCAGGATTTACATTTTGTCTGAGTAAACTATTTTTATATTATACTATATTGTGCGGAAAAAATCAAGAACTTCACCAATATTTTACATAAGAGGCGCAAAAAGTCTGCAAGCGTCTTGTATGAAACGGGTTGCCGCATTTTTGTGACAGTCTTCAATGGTTATTTTTCTGCATTGTTTTAAGGTCAGTAAAAATTCATCTTTGATTTGAAGCACAGCGGAAGAGCCTTGAAGCCAAACACCGCATTCAAAGTGGAGATAAAGACTGCGAAAATCCAGATTAACGGTTCCGACAGTTCCGATTTTATCGTCCACCACAAAGGTTTTTGAATGGATAAAGCCGTCCTTGTATTCGTAAATTTTGACTCCGGCGGAAATCAATTCTCGATAATACGAGCGAGTGGTAAAATGAACAAGTCGTTTGTCCCATTTGCCCGGCGTTATTATGCGCACATCGATTCCGCTTTTTGCCGCAAGAGTTAAAGCGGAGACCATGCTGTCATCAATAATTAAATACGGAGTGGTTATATAAAGATATTTCTTTGCCGAATTTATAGTTTGGAGGTATATATGCTCGGCAACATTTTCGTTGTCCGTGGGACTGTCCGCATAGGGAATAACATAGCCGTCGGGTTCTGTATAGGCTGATTTTTCGGGAAAAAAGCAAGACGGGTCTTCGGGCTTTCGGCTGTAAAGATTCCAAAGCTGAAGAAATGTAAGGGCAAAAGATTTTGCACCGTCGCCTTTTAAAATAACGGCGCTGTCCTTCCAATGACCGTATTTTTCGATTTCGTTTATATATTCGTCGGCGAGGTTAACTCCGCCGGTTATGGCAACTTCGCCGTCTATAACGGCAATTTTTCTGTGGTCTCTGTTGTTTTGGGTTATACTGAGAAAAGGGGTAAATCGGTTGAATACCCGACATTGAATACCGTATTTTTTTAAAATTTTCGGGTAATTGTGCGGAAGCAAAAGAAAACAGCCCATATCGTCATACATAAGCCGAACTTCAACACCTGCTGCCGCCTTTTCTTTTAATATATTGAGAACTGTATTCCACATTTTACCTTCTTCGATAATGAAATACTCCAAAAAGATATAGTGCTTGGCTTCCTTGAGTGCGCTGCATAGCGCCTCGAACATTTTTTCGCCGGAGGAAAGAAAGTGTGCCGAGGTTTTATCA
>CAZTEA010000160.1:0-3513 GCA_964612315.1 uncultured Oscillospiraceae bacterium
TTACTACCCCTTGGGCGTATACAAAGATAAAACAGCGGAGTAAGGAGGTAAGGAATTATGAATAAAGAAATACTTATTGCAGGTTTCGGCGGTCAGGGAATTTTGTTTTCGGGCAAATTCTTGGCTTACGAAGGCTTAATCGACGGCAAGGAGGTTTCGTGGCTTCCTTCATACGGTCCCGAAATGCGTGGCGGTACTGCCAATTGCAGTATTATTTTAAGCGACAACAAAATCGGCTCTCCCATTGTTGACAAGCCGGATGTTTTGATTGCTATGAACGCTCCCAGCTTTGACAAGTACATTAACGAAATTAAGCCGGGCGGAATGGTTTTTGTTGACAGCTCCTTAATCGAGCAAAAGAGCGAAAGAGACGATGTTGAGGCTTATTACATTCCCGCAACAAAAATGGCGGCGGACGAAGGGCTTACGGGACTTGCGAATATGATTATTTTGGGTCTTGTTATTAAGAAAACGGGAATTATGCCCGATGAAAATATTGAAAAAGCAATGAGAAAAGTGGTTTCCGCCAAGAAGGAGAAGCTTTTCGACCTTAATATGAAAGCTGTTCAGCTCGGATACAATTACGAGGCTTAGCTTTAAAAAAATTATAAAATTTGAAGAAGGAGGAACTTTTATGAACGATCAGATTAAAGATATTGGAATGCGTCTTGCGTCACTTCGTGATGATATGGAAATTTCCCAGCAGGAAATGGCAGAAAAACTGGGCGTTGATTTGGACACTTATAAAGCTTACGAGAAAGGAGAAATGGATTTCTCTTTCAGCGTCATTTATAAGGCAGCGGAAATTTTGGGCGTTGATGTTTTGGATTTAATTTCAGGGAGTGCACCGACAATTTCAATGTGCTGTATGGTTAAACGGGGCAAGGGTTACAGTGTAAAGCGTGAAGACGAATACGACTACAAGCATTTGGCTTATACTTTCCGCAACAAAAAGGCAGAGCCGTTCCTTGTAACCATTACACCTGACGATAAACCGCCGGTTATGCACGGACACGAAGGACAGGAGTTTAACTATGTCATTTCAGGGAAAATGATGCTTTATATCGGCGATATTTCTTACGAACTTTCCGAAGGCGACAGCGTGTATTTCGATTCAAGCGTTCCTCATGCCGAGGTTGCGCTTGGTGATTCAAAAGCACAGTTTATCGCCGTGGTACTTAAATAACAGAAAAAATTTTTGAGGTGATAAAATGGCTATATATGAAAAATTCGTGGGGGCAACAAGAGATGATTTTATCTCACTTGAGGACGCCCAGAAAAACTACAAACTAACTTATAACGATGATTTTAACTTTGCATACGATGTAATTGATGAGCTGGGCAGAACAAAGCCCGATAAGCTTGCTATGATTTGGGTTTCCGCAAAGGGCGAGGAGAGAAGATTTACTTTCCGTGATATGATGCTCTATTCCAACAAAGCGGCAAACTACTTCAATTATATGGGCATTAAAAAGGGCGACCGTGTTATGCTGGTTTTAAAGAGAAGCTTTTATTTCTGGTTCTGCATTTTGGGACTTCATAAAATCGGTGCGGTTGTTGTTCAGGCAACGAATATGCTTAAGGCAAAGGATTATGTTTACCGCTGTAATGCCGGTAACATCAAGGCTGTTGTTGTAACGGGCGACGGTATGGAAACCGAGTATTTCGACGAGGGAATGGGTCAGTACGACCATGTCCCCATGAAGTTTGTAACAGGGCATAAAAATGCCGGTGAGGACTGGATAGACTTTGAACAGGGCTTCGAGCTTGCAAATTCCGATTGGCAAAGACCGACGGGCGACGCTGCCGTTATGGCGGACGATATGATGCTTATGGCGTTTTCCTCGGGCACATCGGGATATCCCAAAATCATAACTCACAACTTCAAATATCCCTTGGGTCATATTATGACAGGTGTGTTCTGGCACAGGGTTGTGGACGGAGGACTTCATTTTACAATTTCAGACACAGGCTGGCTTAAATCCCTTTGGGGCAAAATTTACGGTCAATGGTTCGGTGAAAGTGCCGTTTTGGTATACGATTTCGATAAGTTTAACGGAGCGGACATCTTAAGCAAAATGGAAAAGTATAAGGTTACAACCTTCTGCGTTCCGCCCACAATGTATAGAATGCTTCTTGAAAACGATGTTTCCAAATACGATTTGTCCAGCCTTACTCATTGTTGCACGGCAGGCGAGGCGTTAAACCCCGAAATTTTCAATAAGTGGCTTGCGGCAACGGGTCATAAAATTTACGAGGGCTTCGGTCAGACGGAAACAACCCTTTGTATCGGAACAATATATCCGTGGTCGGAACCGAATCCCGGTGCAATCGGCTTCCCCGTTCCCGGATACGATGTTCATATTCTGGGTGAGGACGGCGAATCTTGTCCAAGAGGTGCAACGGGTGAAATCTGTATCAGAGTTTTAAGCCATATGCGCAAAACCTGCGGTTTGCTTGATACATATAATTTCAGCGAGGAGGATACCAAAAAATCCCTCCACGACGGATTTTATCACACGGGCGACACAGCGTACAGAGATGAAAAGGGAACATTCTGTTATGTCGGAAGAAACGATGATGTTATTAAGTCTTCTGGCTACAGAATCGGACCTTTCGAAATCGAAAGTGTTCTTTTGGAACACGACGCTGTTTCAGAAGTTGCAGTAACGGGTGTTCCCGACAAAATCAGAGGCTTTGCCGTTAAGGCGACAATCGTTTTGTCCAAGGGCTATACCCCCTCAGAGGAGCTTACCAAGGAGCTTCAAAAGTATGTTAAGGATAACACAGCGCCTTACAAATACCCCAGAGTGGTGGAATATGTTGAGGCTCTTCCCAAAACCTTTAACGGAAAAATCCGCCGAAGCGAAATCAGAGACAATGATGCCGAAAAGGCAAAAGACTAAAATAAAAGGGCACAGCTTTCGCTGTGCCCTTTATCTTGCCTAAAAAGTCGTTCTGCCGCAAGGGAAAATATAAAAGAAATATTTATCGGTAATTACATCTTTTAGGGTTTTAATTGAATAAAAAACAAAACAATGGAGAAAGCATTGAGCTTTCCACATAATTTTACGCTAAAATTAACTATTATATTTAACCGCAAAATTTAACTTTAAAAAACATTGGGCAGGATATTTGAAGTTTTGGGAAGAAAGAGGGTCCAGCCCTCGACAGTTTTCTTTATTTCCGAATTGCTTCCGCAGTAGAGAACCTTGCCTTCAACGGTAAGTCCCAAGGAATAATCGTCTCCGGCGGAGATTGCCACCACATCAGACCAAGAGGAAACATTGCATTGCCCCATACCGTTATTTCCGACAGCCAAAACCGTTCCGTCCGCCTTTAGGGCAAGGGAGTGGTTTGCTCCTGCCGAAACCGTAAGAATATTTTCCCAAGCCTCCGTGTTGCATTGCCCGTGTTTGTTGCTTCCTACCGAGAAAACCTTGCCGTCGGAGCGAAGAAGAAGAGTGTGCGCCTCTCCTGCCGACGCAAAGGCGATATTTTTAAATTCCGAAA
>CAZTEA010000161.1:0-3477 GCA_964612315.1 uncultured Oscillospiraceae bacterium
TATGAATTGCAAAATATTACAGCAACATAAAAATTGAAAAATCAAAAGAAATGCTTTTTCTTGGCTCGAACACAATAACCGAAATCAGCGACCTTCTCGGTTACACAAGTGTTCACAATTTTTCCCGTGCATTTAAACAATCCACGGGAATATCCCCGACGCAGTTCAAAAAACTTTCTTAACGCCAAAACACCTCCTGCGGTATTTTACCGCAAGAGGTGTTCTTAAAGTCACATTTTTCACTTTTCCTCATGATTTATATACCGACTTATCAGTCGAAAATTTTTTCCAAATCAACATCCGCCAAAAATGCCGCACCGTATGACATTGTAAGATGAAAAAGTGATGCATTGCTCTTTGTCTCCTTCCCCCAACCTTCAAAGGTTGTTGTAGCCTCCTCCCTAAGCATTCTCATCCATGCTCCGTCATCCGACATAATTTCGCCGATCATATCACTTTTGCCGTTTCTGACAAGCCCCTCCAAAACAAGAAAAGCTCCAAAGAGCGAAACCGAACTGATTTTCATCTCCTGTATCATTTTGATCATATTTTCTTTAAAATTCTCATCGGGACAAAACTTAAACGCAAAGGGAAATAGATTACCCACAATACAAATATGATTTGTCTCAATCCCATCCTTAAAAAGATGTGCATTTTTATCGTAAAACCCGTCATAAAACGCTCTTATCATAGGCTCTGTATCACGGTATTTTCCGAGATTTAAAGCTTTTGCCATAAAATTTACCGTTTTAACCGCCTCCAAATAATAGGCGTTTAAAGATATGTGAGGCTGATGGCAGATTTTCCCCTCGGTAATATCAATATCATAGTTATGCTGAAAATTTTTCGGCCATTCGACAACACACCACTTATCCAAATCACAAAGGAGGAAATCCCGCTCGTAAGCTGTGCGATATGCTTCCAAAACCTTAACGGACTTTTCGTAATTCTGCTTGAGATATTCCCCGTCCTTTGTAATTCGATAGTGCCACATAACAAGATATATCAGCATAAGCGGATACTCCGCAATTTCCTGCATAAAAGAACAATTAAGGCAGGTAACCAAGCCGTCGGTTATAAACTCTGCCGAAAATCCATCATCTATAAGCTTTCTTACCATACTGTCATCCTTTGTAAGAAGCATATGAGTCAGCGCAGTATAGCAGCCGTCTCCCACATAAAAGCCCTTTTCTCTCTCCATACAATCCTGTATAACTTCCTGAACGCCATACTTTTGAGTGTTGATGCATAAATTCCAAACAGCTTGTAATTTGCGGTTATTTTTGAACTCTTCTTTAAGCTTGGCTTTAAGCTCAAAGGGATAATGACGAGCGTTTAAATATATTTCCTCTATCTCGCAACCGGGCGGAATCAGCAATTCGACATAGCGAAAAGACTTATAATCAAACCAGTCAAGACTTGAAGCTTTATCGGAAAGAATCCATTTTTCTTCATAATCGCAATTGGCACGAAGCCGCCACCTTACATTGCTGTTTTCATCAAGTTCTTGTCCGCACCTTACGGTAATTTCATCGCCCGCCTTACCATGTGCTTTAACATTAAGATATCCAACATAATTCGAGCCGAAATCGCAAAAAATTTTACCATCTTTCATTTTTTGCGTTTTGGGTAAAATTTTCTCAAACTCCAGCATATCGCTTTTTTGTTCCGTCAAAGTATGGTCAAAACCCTTACTTATTTTTGCATTTTCCCAATGCTTATCCGAAAAATTAAGGCTTTCAAATCCCACTTCCAGAGAACGGCTGTCGTATTCCTCCAAAAACTGGGTCTGATAACCGGCAATGCCGATTTCCTTATATGCAGAATGCTCACAAGTCTTAAACGATTCGTCGCTTTTAACTATCACTTCGCCATCCGCAACCACATCGAGTATAAGACCGTGTCTGTTGTCACCGCTTTGCCACACCCGGTTAATAAGACCCTGATAAAGAGTGTGCACCGCAATAACATTCTCGCCCTTTTGAATAAAATCACCAATGTTTATAACATTATAATTATATCTGAAATGATATGACGGAGACGGACCTTGAGCTACGAACTTTCCGTTTATATAAAGCTTATAATAATCATCTGCCGTTATAAAAATTTTTGCACACTCAACATCTTTTTCAGTCTTAAAGCTTTTTCGAAAAAGTATATGCTTGTTTCTTATTTTATCACAGGGCAAATCCAACGGTTCCAGCTGTCTGTGAAATACATTTCTCGGCTTTAAATTATAAAACTCACTATTTGTTATCCACTCACCCGTAAATTCATATCTCATTTCCATATTTTCCTCTTATTTACTCATTTTCCGCCTGTTCTTCGTCTGTTATTTTGCCGCTTCAAGCATTATCGCACACTCAATTCTCTTTTTAAAGAGCTTACAACCGTACTCATATGTACCCGTAACAGAACCGGTTGCATGATAAGCGTTTGCCGCACAGCCTCCGCTGCAATAAAGCTTCGCCCAGCAATCCTTGCATTCTTCTCTTGCATAAGCATTACAAAGCTTAAACTCATCTCTGACTTTTGTATTGGTAACGCCTTTCCACAAATCACCCAAGCTGTATTTTTCATCGCCCACAAACTGATGACACGGAAAAAGCTCACCCCAAGGAGTAACCGCCAAATATTCCGTTCCCGAGCCACAGCCCGAAATTCTTTTATATATACACGGACCACCCGACAGGTTTATCATATAATGATAAAATGTAAAACCTCTGTTTTCTCTGTGCCTTTTAAGCATTTCCTTTGCGAGTATTTCATACTGATTGTATAAAACGGGCAAATCCGCCTCTGTTAATGCGTAAGGGTCATCGGGAGAACAAACCACAGGCTCCATCGAAAGTTCCGTAAAGCCCATATCCGCCATATGAAATATGTCGTTTGTAAAATCCGTATTATGATGAGTAAACGTTCCCCTCATATAATACCCACGGTCTCCTCGTTTCTTTATAAATTCCTTGAATTTGGGAACTATTACATCGTAGCTTCCTTTACCGTTAGCGGTTTTTCTCAAATTATCGTGAATTTCTTTTCTGCCATCAAGGCTTAGCACAACATTGTGCATTTCACGATTTGCAAACTCCATAACTTCGTCATCCAGCAAAACTCCGTTGGTAGTCAAGGTAAAACGGAAATTCTTATTATGCTGTTTTTCAATGCTTCTTGCATATTTTACAATCTCCTTGCAAACATCCCAATTCATAAGGGGTTCGCCGCCGAAAAAGTCCACCTCGAGATTTGTTCGATTTCCCGAATTTTCAATGAGAAAATCAATTGCACGCTTTCCCACCTCAAGACTCATCAAAGCTCTGTCCCCGTGATATTTTCCCTCACCCGCAAAGCAGTATTCACAGCTTAAATTACAGGTGTGCGCCACATGGAGACAAAGAGCCTTAATATCCGTGTGCCGATTTTTAAGGTCAAACGCTTTGTCAGCATAAACATCCTTTGAAAAGAGCTGCCCTTCCT
>CAZTEA010000162.1:0-3450 GCA_964612315.1 uncultured Oscillospiraceae bacterium
GAGCAAGATCCTTAATAGTAAGCTCGAAACGAACCTGGTCATTACCCTTACCGGTTGCACCGTGGCAGATTGCCGTTGCACCTTCTTTAAGCGCAATTTCAACCAATCTCTTTGCGATAACCGGTCTTGCGTGAGAAGTACCCAAAAGGTATTTGTCTTCATATACAGCGCCGGCTTTAACTGTCGGGAAAATAAAGTCTTTAACATATTCGGCACGAAGGTCTTCAATATAGCACTTTGAAGCTCCGCTCTTTAATGCTCTTTCTTCGAGGCCGTCAGTTTCTTTGCCCTGACCCACATCACCGCAAACAGCGATAACCTCATATCCGTAATTTTCGATAAGCCAGTTGATAATAATTGAAGTATCAAGGCCGCCCGAATAAGCAAGAACAACTTTTTCTTTTGCCATAATTTTTTCCTCCTATATTTAATTGTTGAAAAATTCAACAATTTATGATACAATATGAATATTATACAACATATTTTTTATGTTTTCAATAGCAATTTTGAAAAAAATACAAATTTGTGCATTTTATCTATAAATCGAAACAGGCAGGTAATTTTTTATGAAAATACTAGGAATAGACCCGGGTTTTGCCATTGTGGGATACGGAATTGTAAATCACGACGGAAACCGTTTCAAGCCAATTGAATACGGAGCCGTAACCACCGAAGCCGGTGAGGATATGTTCGTCCGTTTCAAAAAAATTTACGACGATTTGTCCCTCATTATGGAAAAGCATAAACCCGACGCCATGGCAATTGAGGAACTTTTCTTCAACAGCAACCAAAAAACCGCTATAAACGTCGCCCAAGCACGAGGGATAATTTTGCTTGCGGCAATGAATCTTAACATTCCAATTTACGAATACACCCCGCTTCAGGTAAAGCAAGCGGTTGTAGGGTACGGCAGAGCCGATAAGGGGCAGGTTCAGCAAATGGTTAAATCCCTTTTGAATTTGGAAAAAATCCCGAAACCCGACGACACCGCTGACGCTCTTGCCATCGCCGTCTGCCATGCTCATTCTTTCGGCAGTCTTACAAATTTGTTGAAAAGGAGATAATACCATGCAGAAAAAGATTACCCAAATCATATGCTTGTGTTCGATTTTTGCGGGAGCGTTGTCCGCAATTTCCGTCTACGCCGTAATTACGGGTTTTGCCGATGCGGGCATAAGCTCTTTTGTTGCAACGGCAATTACGATATTGGGAATTTTGGCTCTTATTTTTGTTTTAATATATTATATCGCAAAGCTTCTTTCCGAGAAAATAGTCAGTCCCGTTAAAAATATGGATTTGACTGCAGAAACTCACGAAAACATTTATCCCGAATTTTCTTCCATCATTCACAGAATTGAGCGACAAAACAGGGAAATTTCTCGGCAGATTGACCGTGTTAAGCGGCAAAAAAATCGGCTTCAGGTGGTAGGCGAGGCAATGGGCGAGGGTCTTATCCTCTTCGACAGCGAAGGAAATATTATTTCCCTTAACCCAAGCTCCGAAAAAATTTTTGATACCGACTCTTCTTCCGCTGTAGGCAAGCCTTTTTTCCGCATTTCAAAAAGCTTTGAAATTTACGAAGCTATTGAGCGTGCCTGCAAGGGCGAGGGCGGAGTTATCACCGAAACCATCGGAAACAAGCTGTATCAAATATATCTCAGCCCCGCAACGGAGGATAAAAAAGTCAGCAGCGTCATTATGCTTTTGCTTGATGTTTCCGAGTTGGAGAAAAGCGAAAAAATCCGTCGAGAATTTACCTCCAATGTTTCTCATGAGCTGAAAACTCCGCTGACAACGATTTTGGGATATTCGCAAATTATAAATAACGGCATTGCAAAACCCGAGGATATTCATGATTTCACCGGTAGAATAGAAAAGGAAACCACAAGGCTCATAACCTTGGTAGATGATATAATGAAGCTTTCCCGATTGGACGACGACGAATTGGTGGGAGAATTTACGCAAATCCACATTTTACAAGTTGCAAACGAGGTCTTGGAGCGGCTTTCGCACAAAGCTGAAAAAAATAACCTTACCCTCTCTATTTCCGGAAGCGATACTGTAATTAACGGAGATTTATCCCAAATCACCGAGCTTTTATACAATCTGACGGACAACGCAATAAAATACAACAAAAAAGACGGCAAAGTTTTAATAAGCATTATCCCTAATGGATTTTCGGTTTCGGATACGGGCCTTGGAATTCCCGAAAAATACCGTGATAGAATTTACGAACGCTTTTTCCGAGTGGACAAGAGCCACTCAAAAACCATCGGCGGTACAGGTTTGGGACTTTCAATCGTTAAACATATAGTTCAGCACCATAATGGCACAATTTCCCTCCAAAGTCAAGAAAATATAGGAACAACCTTCACCGTAACTTTTCCAAAATAATCAAAAGGGAGGTTTCGACAGTAAATTTACTGTCGAAACCTCCCTTTTGCAGCATAAAATACAAAAATAACGCCGTAAATTTTAAACATATACGGCATTATTGCATTATCAGAAATCTGCTCAATAAAGCAAATCACATAGTTTAAAACGCATAATTTAATACTTTCTTAAATCCAAGTCATAATATTATTGAAATTTAATTCCTTTGCCTTTTGGGAGATTTTAAACCAATCAACAATGGTTAAAATTCCGCAAACCCCACCTGTTAAGAGCTTCAAAACTCCCATTTCCGTATCAGCGAGCATGAATCTGTCAATGTCCAAGCCGCCCAAAAACAAAGATACAAAAAAAATCGTTGCCGGATTTTTGAACTCAATTGTCGAAAGCACGGAAAATTTTTCTTCGTCCATGCTTCGAAGTTTTTCTTTTAAGTATATTATTTTATCAGCGGGAAAACATTTTTGATTTGACATTATAAACATATCCACTCTTTGCTGATCCATTCTAAATCACCCCATATACGAATATTGACATTCAGTAGATGTCAATATTCGTATTGTAAACATAGTAAAATTATTTTGTCAAGCACCAAATGTCAAAAAGAGGGATAATATATTTAAAAACAAATCAAAATCCGGAAAAAATAATATTTGCGGCAAAAAAGTTTATCTTTTAAGGAAAAGTCAATTCCAAAAGATGTCCCAGCGAATGCTTGTCGAAAAATTACAGGTAGAAGGTATCGATGTAGACAAAAATGCAATTCAAAGAATCGAAAGCGGAGAAAGATTCGTAACCGATATAGAATTGAAGATTTTGGCTAAGATTTTCAGCACAACCTGCGACAGTCTTGTAAGCGAAGAAGAATGATGACCACCTTCTTCCGTTTAATTGCTTTACCGTGTTTTGCGCCGCATCTTCTTCTGTGAAAATTTTGAAAAAACTATTGACAACAGGGAAAAAATATGGTATAGTATACAGGTCGCAATGATTGTTGCGAAGTTTGGAGAGGTGTCCGAGTGGTTTAAGGAGCTAGTCTTGAAAACTAGTGATGCGAAA
>CAZTEA010000163.1:0-3436 GCA_964612315.1 uncultured Oscillospiraceae bacterium
AAGTGTAATCGGGGTTATAAAAAGCAAACAAAAAGACCCGAAAAAGCTTATGATAGAGGCTCATCTTGATAAAATCGGACTTATGGTTTCTTCAATTGAGAAGGGCGGTTTTGTAAAGGTTGATACGGTTGGTGGAGTGGATTTGAGAATTCTTCCGGCGTCCGAGGTTTATATTCTGGGCAAGGAAAAAATCTACGGTGTTTTGGGGGCGCTTCCCCCACATTTGAAATCCGCCGAAGACAAGGCTAAAATGCCGAAGATTTCGGAACTTTTGGTGGATACGGGCGGCAGAGAGGATCTTGCGGAGAAAATTTCGCCGGGAGATGCTGTGCTTATGAAAAACCGCCTGACGCCTCTTTCGGGCGGAGAATATTTTGCCCCGGCAATGGATAACCGTGCAGGCATTACGGCAATTTTAAAAGGTATTGAAACCCTTTCAAATTCCCCGTACGATGTTTATGTTGTATTCTCATCAGAGGAGGAAATCGGACTTCACGGTGCGTCCTGTGCCGCATGGGAAATCCGACCCGATATCGGTGTGGTGGTTGATGTTACCCACGGAATGACTCCCGATACAAAAGATGAGGCAGGTGTTTTTAAAACAGGTTGCGGCTGTGTTATCTGCCGAGGTTCAAACTTTGACGATTGCCTTGCAAAACGGGCGATTTTTCTTGCAAGAGACAATGGCATAAAGTATGAAATCGAAGCTGCGGCAGACCACAGCGGAACGAATGCATGGACTGTTCAAACGGCGGGTGGCGGAGTGAAAACCGTGCTTTTGTCAATCCCCGTGAAATATATGCACACCTCTGTTGAAACCCTTGATTTATCGGATATAGAGGATACATCACGACTTATTAAGCTTATACTTGAAGGAGGACTTGAAAATGCTTAAAATTCTTACGGAAACCGACGGCGTTTCAGGTTGCGAAGGGGATGTTTTGCGTCTTATCAAAAGGGAAATCGAGCAATATTGTGACGATATAAAAATTGATAATATGGGGAATATGCTTTGCTTCAAAAAAGGTGAGACGGGAGCAAAAACCGTGCTCCTTTCCGCACATATGGATGAGGTTGGCTTTATTGTGACGAAAATAACCGAGGAGGGATTTTTAAAGTTTGAATCCGTCGGAGGAATAGATACGAAAATTCTCCTTTCCCAAAAGGTTCGGTTTAAAGATATTAAGGGAATAATTTCTTTAAAAGCCGTCCATCTTACGGAAAAAGAAGAAAGAGAAAAGGTTTTTCGTGAAAAGGATTTGTTTATAGACATAGGGGCGAAATTCAAAGCGGATGCCGAAAAATATGTTATGGTCGGGGATTGCTTTACCTTTGACAGCGAATATATTGAGTTTGGAAATATGATAAAGGCGAAGGCTCTCGATGACAGGGCAGGCTGTGCAATCCTTGCGGATATGCTTAAAAAGAAAACGAGAGTGAATTTGATTTGTGCCTTTGTAACCCGTGAAGAAGTAGGATTAAGAGGGGCAGCGGCGGCATTTGACGGAATAAAGGTCGATTACGCCGTGGTGGTTGAGGGGACAACCTGTAACGATTTGCCCGGTGTTTCAAAGGAACGGAAAGTAACCGAAAGCGGCGGCGGAGCGGCAATCTCCGTTATGGACAGCAGTAGCGTTGCAAATCGTGAATTGGTCGAAATGCTGGTTAAAATTGCTGATGAAAACAATATATCCCATCAGTTTAAGGCGTCGGTAAGAGGCGGAAACGATGCGGGGGCTATTTGCGTTGCAAACGGCGGAATTAAAACGGCAAGCATTTCCGTGCCGTGCCGTTATATTCACTCTCCCGTTTCGGTGATGAATAAAAGCGATTATACCGCTTGCTGTGATTTAATCGGCAAATTTTTGGAATATGCGGAGGAACTTTAGATGAATATATTTGATATCTTATCCCCGAGCGGACGGGAAGAAAACATGGTAAACCATATAAGGGAATATGCCGGAGGCTTGGGCTATGCCACAAGAAAGGATAATTTCGGCAACCTTATATGTGAGATAGGCAGCGGAGGACAAGTTGCAATCGAGTGCGGTATGGACAGCGTTTGTCTTATGAAAACTGCCGAAGGTGACGACGGCTTTGTTAAGGTTGCGGTTTTAAACGGCGGTGCGGTTAAAGAGCTTGTGGGCAAAAAAGTGAAATTTTTAAACGGCGTTTGCGGCATTGTTCGCTGTGATAAAACAGAGGATGTAGAGGATTTTGACTTAAAGGTGGATATCGGCGAATGCAGCGCTGAGGGCTGTGCCGAAAAAGTTCCCATGGGGGAATTTGCCGCTTTGGTATGCGAAACTTTTGAGACGGAGAATTTTATATTCGGAAACGGTCTTTCGGCGTTTGTGCCGCTTATGGTGGTGCTTGAGGTTATGAAAACCGTGAAAGACGGAGCTTTTTTGTTTACCGCTCAGAAAAAATTTGCGGGAAGAGGTCTTAAAGCTCTTTTCAGCGAATACAGAGCTAAAACGGTTATTTCCGTTAATACCGCCAATGAGAAAGGCAACATAAAATGCGGAAAAGGAGCGGTGGTTGCGGTTAAGGAAAACCGCACAGTGCCCACGGTTTCCGTGCGCAAGGCGTTGCTTGACGGGGCAAAGGGCAAGGTCCAAGCGGGAGTGATTGACGAGCCGCTGTATCTTGATTTGATTCAGCTCAGCAAAATCGGGGCGTATTGCGGAGGAGTCTGCGTTGCCGTCCGTGATAAAGGAAAGGCATACGAGGGCGTGGCAAAAGATGATATTAAAAGTGCAATCGAGATTATTTGCGGTTACTTGGAGGATAAATAAATGAATATAAACGAAATGCTTATAAATAAAATGAATATAGGCGAGGAAGCTGTGAAACTGGTTCAAAATGCCGAAAAAAGAGGGGAAAAATATTTTAAACGGGCGGAGGAAATTGCACAATACAATTCTCTTAAGGTTTTGGACGCATTCAGAAAACACAGAATTTCTTATGCTCATTTCGGAGAAACATCGGGATATGGCTACGACGATTTGGGACGAGATACCCTGGACGAGGTTTTTGCAGATATTTTCGGTGCGGAAAGCGCAATGGTGCGGCATAATATTGTTTCGGGAACGGCGGCGATTGCCATATGTTTGTATGCGGTTTTGCGCCCAGGCGACACTCTTGTGTCCCTGGTGGGAAGTCCTTACGACACCATGGAGGAGGTCATCGGAATCCGAGGGGAAGAGGGCTGCGGCTCTTTAAAGGATTTCGGCGTTTCGTACGACCAAGTGAATCTTAAAGAGGGCGGAGAAGTTGATTATGACGGGATAGTTAAAAAGCTTTCCGAAAAGAAGGTTAAGGCGGTTTTAATTCAGCGTTCTAAGGGATATGAATGGCGTAAATCCTTGGATATTGCGGAAATCGGCAAAATAATAAAAACCGTTAAGGATATAGATGAGAATATTATTTGCAT
>CAZTEA010000164.1:0-3416 GCA_964612315.1 uncultured Oscillospiraceae bacterium
TTTCTTTTCCGTAATATCTTTCAATAATAGCTCTCGGAGCTTTACCTTTTCTGAATCCCTGAATGTTAATTTTGCCTACATTCTTTCTGTAAGCCTTTTCAACTGCTGCGGCAAATTCTTCCGCGCTCGCTGAAAATTCAAAGGATACCATATTCTTTTCCGCTTTTTCGTTTGTCGCCATGTGTAAAAACCTCTCTATCAATAATTTCCAATAGCATAACGCTACAAATTACATTATATCACACTTATTATATTTTTTCAATAGCATATTTAATAAAATTTTGCTAATTTTCGAGAAATAATGGGTCAAAATTTATATAATCGCCCGCAACAAGATTGATTTTCACTCCGTCAACCTCTCCTTCTATGGCATTTTGATGTGAAGGTCCATGTAAGTGACCGTATATACATCTATCCACCTTATACTCTTTCAGTATATCAAAAAAATCTCTTTCATTTTCCGAAACGGGTGGATAGTGCATTGCAACCACAATCTTTTCCGGGTTCAACGCCTGTGCGCTCTCTAAGGATAACACAAGCCTTATTCTTTCTCTTTCAAATATTTTTTTGTCGTTTTCTTTGGAATTTTCTGTTACAAAATTCCAGCCCCTTGTTCCGCACAGAGCAATATTTCTATAACAATAAGCAGTATTGTTAAGAATTTTTATTGTGTTAAAGCCCTTATCGTCAAGAAATTTTTCCATTTTGCTTACCGTTGTCCACCAGTAATCGTGATTCCCCTTAAGAATAATCTTTGTGCCGTTTAAAGAGTTTATAAATCCAAAATCTTTGTCGGCATCTTCCAAATACATTGCCCAAGATATATCTCCCGGAATAATTACCGTATCGTCTTTCTTAATTTTTGATTGCCAATTTTCAGCCAATCTATTGGTATAATTTTCCCACTTACTGCCGAAAATATTCATCGGTTTATCCGTACCGAAAGATAAATGCAAATCAGAAATGGCAAACAACGCCACAATAATCACCTCAAAAGTAGTATAATATTCGCTTTCTTTGCGGATAATAAGGCTAACGAACAAAGAAAGGAGCTGAACAAATTGTCAGAACAAAACAAAATTCAGGGCATCTGCTGCACAGCTTGCGAATGCCATTATCACACAAAAGATAACGGTTGCAGCGCAAACAGCATTAAGGTTACCGGAACTTGCGCAAAAAATTCTTGCGACACCGAGTGTCAAACTTTTAAGCCTCATTGCTGTGACTAATTTTTACAAAAGGGCGGCAAAGACCGCCCTTTTATTTTTTATTTTAAGAATTGATTAACCGCATCAAGCATCTTATTTTTATCACAAACACCGTTAAATCTCTTTTTCTTATTTTTAAGAGTTTTAAGATTCGTCGGTATTTTGCTGCGGGAAGTTTCGGACAAAAGCTCCAAAAGTTCAAAATCATCCATATCTTCCATTTCCGCATCTTTACCCAAAGCGGACAAAACGCTTGAATTGAATTTATACGGACTTGCGGTTGAAGCTATAACAGTCTTTGTTAAATCCCCTGTCTGCTCTTTATACTGATTATAAACATCGATTGCAACAGCTGTATGAGTATCAGGAGTGTATCCGTAACTTGCGTTTGTTTTATAAACGCACTCCTTTGTGAAATAATCATCACAGCAGCCGGCCCAGAAGTTTTCTCTTATTTTCGCAAAAACATCCTCGCTCACTTCATATTTTCCGTTTTCACGCAGTTCATTCATCCATTTATTTACGGTTTTGTCATCTTTTCCGCAAAGGTCATACAGAAGTCTTTCCAAATTACTTGAAATCAAGATATCCATTGAGGGAGATATGGTCGTATGGAAATCACGGTTTCTATCATAAACGCCTGTCTGCATAAAATCGGTCAAAATATTATTACAGTTGGAAGCACATATGAGCTTATTTACAGGAAGCCCCATCTGTTTTGCATAATAAGCCGCCAAAATATTTCCAAAATTTCCTGTGGGAACACAAATGTTTATCTTTTCGCCGAGCTTAATATCTCCGTTCTTAAGCATATCGCAATAAGCGGATATATAATAAACAATCTGCGGTGCCAATCTTCCCCAGTTAATGGAGTTTGCAGAAGAAAGTACATAATTCTTTTCAAGAAGATCCGCTTTCGCTTTCTCGTCAGTAAATATGGCTTTAACGCCGTTTTGCGCATCGTCGAAATTTCCGTGTATTCCCGAAACGCATACATTCTTCCCCTCTTGGGTAATCATCTGAAGCTTCTGAATGTCACTTACGCCATCGCTGGGATAGAACACCATAATTTTTGTTCCTTCAACATCTTTAAAACCCTCCAAAGCAGCTTTTCCCGTATCACCTGAGGTAGCAACAAGAATAACCACAGTCTTATCTTCGCCCGTCTTTTTCATAGCGGTTGTAAGCAAATGAGGAAGAATTTGAAGTGCCATATCTTTAAAAGCACAAGTTGGCCCGTGCCACAATTCCAATATATACTCACTTTCATTAAGCTTTACCAGCGGAGCCACTTTTCTTCCTTCAAATTTAGTTCCGGAATATGCCTTGGTTGCACACTCACGAACCTCTTTAACCATATAATCGGTTAAAAACTGCTTAAGAACATAGGTCGCTCTTTCAACATAAGATAACTTTTCGATTTTTTTAAAATCATCGTTTGAAAGCTTCGGAAGAGTTTCGGGAACAAAAAGCCCGCCATCCGTTGAAAGTCCCTGTTTGATAGCCACAGCGGACTCAACCTTCAATTCGTTATTTCTTGTACTGTTATATCTCATTTATTAACCACCTTCATATACAAAACTTTAAAGGGAGCAAATATTGCCCCCTTTAAGTGATATTCGCAAAGTTTAAGCCATATACTTCTTAACAAGATCTGTTGCGGAACTTTCGTCTGCACTAATCATAAGAGTAAAGGAAACATTAAATTTCTTCTCAAGCTTTTCAATAGCTTCAATAAGCTTGTCTATATTATCCATTGTCTCACCGGGAACGCTTTTAAATACGCTGTCGATAAAGATGTGAGAAACATCAAAATCTTGTGCGATAACACCGCTGAGCAAGCCAACGAGCATATCAAAATTAGCAATGTCAAAGCTTTCGGTATCAACCATACGAGCCGAACGATCAATATCATGCATAAGTCTGTTGCCTTCCGTTATGCAAACAACATTACCCTTTTCGATATTGATAGCATCATTAACGGCGTTAATAATCTTTTTGGTTTTACCGCAACCTTTTAAGCCAATGTAAATTTTAATCATAAGAAAACCGCCTTTCAAAGAATGTTTTTTATTTCTTTTCTATATCATAACATAAATTTTCAAATAAAACAACACTTTTTTGAAAATTATTTTAATCTTTCTTCAAGAGCAGCTTTTTGGTCTTCGTAACCGGGTTTTCCCAAAAGCGCAAACATATTCTTTTTAT
>CAZTEA010000165.1:0-3414 GCA_964612315.1 uncultured Oscillospiraceae bacterium
CCTTAAACTCTCCGTAAAGCTGAGCCGCCAAGGTTTTATTATGCGCCAAAACAAGGGTCGGCTTATTAACCTTCGCTATGACATTTGCCATGGTAAAGGTTTTTCCGCTTCCCGTTACGCCGAGAAGAGTCTGAAATTTTTCACCGTTTAATATTCCTTGTGCAAGATTTTCTATTGCCCTTGGCTGATCTCCCGCAGGTTTATATTTTGAAACCACTTTAAAATTCATTTTTCTACCTCAAATGCCCATTCGGCTTGCAATAACCTTCCTCGAACATACTTGTAACTTCTCCGCTTGCAACAATTAAGCTGTCGCTGACCTCAATCTGCAATACCTTAAGCGCCTCTATTACCTTATTTGTAAAATTAACATCCGCCACGGAAGCATTCTTCGTTCCGCCCGGATGGTTATGAGCAAGAATTACGGAATGAGCCTTATTTTTCAACGCAATTTCCGCTACCGTTCTCGTATAAGCATGAACCTCATCGGTTGTTCCGTCACTTATTTTGCTCTTTCCTATAATCTTCCCCGTAGACGAAAGACTTATCAAATAAAATGTTTCCGTTAATTTGCCGAAAAAGAAAGTCTTAACATAAGCTTTCGCCATTTCACGGTTTGTAATCTTGCATTGCGGAAAATTCAAGCTTCTTTCAATTGCACCCGTGAACTGAGGCAAGGTTGTCAAAAATTGAGCCGCTCTGTAGCCTATACCCCGAATTTCCGTAAGTTCTTCGGGTTCAGCTGTTAAAACATTGCCCAAACCACCAAATTTTTCACATAATTCCTTTGCTATCTCATTTGTATTACCTCTCGGAATAACCGCAAACAAAAGCATCTCCAAAATTTCGTGCTCGGGCATATTGTCAATGCCCATGGTTTTAACCTTTTCATCCATTCTTTTTCTGTGTTCATCGTGTAATCCGCTCATTTTGCCGTCCTCCGAAGCTTATCCAAAACCTTTTCAAAATAATCCGGAACATCTCTCATAAATTCCATATATTCGCCGCTTTCAGGGTGGATAAAGCCCACTCTGCAAGCATGAAGAAGCTGCCCCGAAAGTCCGAATTTATCTTTTATTCCGTATGTTTTATCTCCCACTATTGAATGCCCTTTACTTGCCATATGCACCCTTATCTGATGAGTTCTTCCCGTTTCAAGGCGGCAGCTTATGTAAGTATATCCCGCAAAGCGCTCCAAAACTTTAAAATGCGTAACTGCATTTCGTGAATTTTTCTCGGTCACGGTCATCTTTTTCCGATCGTACGGATGCCGTCCGATGGGCGCATCTATTGTGCCCTCGTCGGTTTTGATATTTCCGTTTACCAATGCACGATATTCCCGTGTTAAGCTGTGCGCTTTTATCTGTTCCGAAAGACTTTGATGGGCAAGGTCGTTTTTTGCCACCAAAAGCAGACCGCTGGTATCCTTATCTATTCTGTGAAGGATGCCCGGTCTTTTTTCACCGTTTATTCCCGACAGGGTATCGGGACAATAGTATAAAAGCGCATTTACCAATGTGCCCGAAAAATTCCCCGCCGCCGGGTGAACCACCATACCTTGAGGCTTGTTCACCACAAGCATACAATCGTCCTCATAAACAATATCAAGCGGAATATTCTCCCCTTCGACATCAATTTCCGCAGCCTTTGGAACTTCCACGAAAATTTCATCTCCGGCTTTTATCTTATAATTTGCTTTAACCGCCTTATCAAAGACGGTAACGCAGCCGTCTTCAATGAGCTTTTGTATTCTGGAACGAGTTAAATCAGCCAAATTTTCCGCAAGAAATTTATCAATTCTTATATTGCTCTCCGTTACCTTAAATGTGAGTTTTTCCATCATTACGCTATTTTTTATCCTTGTCAAAAAATATAATATAAACCATTATAAGAACCGCACCTATGCAAACGGCGCAATCCGCAATATTGAACACGGGAAAATCAATAAATTCCGCCGCAAGGAAATCAATCACACCGTCTTTGTAAAAAATTCGGTCAATCATATTTCCCACAGCGCCCGATAAAATCAACGAAAATCCTAAATTTGCCGTGGGATGTATGCTTCCTTTTTTTATGACATAAGCGATGATAAGTACCGTAATTATCAAAGTTACACTTATGAAAATCCAACGCTGATTTTCCAAAAGTCCCCACGCCATACCTTTGTTTCGGATATAGGTCAAAGAGAAAAATCCATCAATCACCGAATTTTTCTCATAAAGCTTCATATTGTGCGCAACCACCGTTTTCGACACGAAATCAGCGATTAAAACCAATATTCCGATTATTATATAAATCATAATTTATCCGCCTTTTATAATGTCAAAAATGTCCAGAAATAAATTCTGAACATTTTTTATTCTTACTCCGCAGCAACATATTCGCCGTTTTCATTCAAAACAAGCTTCGGAAGCTCCATTGTTACCCTTTCAAGAGTTTTCAAAATATCCGAAACATTTTCTTCTTCTTTTTTGGCTTTCGCCTCAGCATTTGTGTGCTGCTCTTTTACATTTTCTTCAGTTTTCTCCGCTTCATAAGCTTGCTTTATTCCGGGGTCTGCCATTGCAAACTCTTTCACAATACTGAGCTGAGATGTAAGTAAGGATATAATTCTCGTTCTGAAGATTTCAACGCTTCTGCGCATCTCCTCATATTCATAATTCACTTTTGTAACTTCCTTGCCCGCATCGTTAACGATTTCGGAAGCTCTGTTGTGTGCGTCTTTTATAATATTTTCAGCCTTGGCGTAAGCATTTTTCTTAACTTCTTCGCCTGTGCTTTGGGCAACAACAATCGCCTGCTGGAGGGTATCCTCCATCGCCTTATACTGCTTAACCGCATCGGTAAGCACCGCTATTTTATCTTTTGCGGCAAGATTTTCTTTATAGAGTTTTTCGTAATCTCTCGCAACTTCGCCGATAAATGTATCGACCTCGTCTTTATTATAACCTCTCATTTGTTTTGAAAAGTTTTTTTCTTCAACTTCAAGCGGCATAAGCATATCCGCACACCTCCTGTATATTATAAAATCCGTATTTTAAAGCTTTTAAATATATCTCTCAACAACAATCGAATATCTTCCTTTTTTGGTTAAATCACCTATTTTGCTAAGCTTATATCTGCCTTTGCCTTTAACTGAAAGTATGTCCCCCTCGGATAACATTTTGGAAACATTTTCCGTTTCTTCCCAATTAACCGTAACCTTTCCGCTCGCAATATATTCCACGGTTTTCGACCTTGATGTTTTAAGAGCAACTGACAAAACACAGTCAAGCCGCACCCCTGCTACGGTTCCGCCGATTTCTTCGGTTCGCTTTGGGGGAATTTCAAAATCGCCAAGCTCGGCTTTTTCTATTTTTTTACCGTTTCGTCCGATTTTTTCAAGGTTACCGATAATGTAATCGGCAATTTCTC
>CAZTEA010000166.1:0-3410 GCA_964612315.1 uncultured Oscillospiraceae bacterium
CAGGAAGCATATTCGGAACCAAAATCGTATGGGTTTTCCGCATTTCTTCAGTAAATCTAATGTAATTATCCTTCAACCTCATCGCTCCTTTCCTCCAGCGCACCAATCAAGCTCCTCAGCCTGATTTTAACCGCACCCAGATTTGTTATCTCATCGATTTTAAGCTGAGTATAGTATTTGCCGCCCTCCTCCAAAATCGTTCTTACCTCATCGGTGGTGATTGCATCAACTCCGCACCCGAAAGAAACAAGCTGAACAAGCTCGACATTTTTGCGCTGTGTGGCAAAGCTTGCCGCACGATAAAGTCTTGAATGATATGTCCATTGATTTAGCACGCCCACTTTAATCGGGGAAGCAAGATGTGCCACGCTGTCCTCGCTGACAACCACAAACCCCAGCTGATTTGCCAATTTATCGATACCGTGACCTATTTCCTTATCTATGTGGTAGGGTCGTCCCGCAAGAATCATAACCCGCTTTCCGTTTTCTTCGGCAAACTTCAAGGCTTTCTCGCCCTCTGCCGCAACTGCCGACATATATTCCTCATACGCTGTAAATCCCGCCTTTACCGCCTTTTTGATTTCGCCTTTTGTAAAGCCGCCTATCTTTTGATTAAGATAGTTGAAAAGCTCACGGCAAAGCTCCTTTTCATCGTTAATATTGAGATACGGATAAAGGAAATCGGTTTTCTTTAAACTTTCCATATTTCCCGACAAAAGTTCGGAATAATAAGCGACAACGGGACAATTAAAGTGGTTGTCTCCCGCTTTTTCGTCCACATTATACGAAAGACAGGGATAGAAAATATAATCTACGCCCTCGCCCAACAAAAATTCAATATGTCCGTGCATAATTTTCGCCGGATAACACGCCGTATCGGAGGGAATAGAAAACTGCCCTTTTTCGTAAGTTCTTCGGGTGGACATTTCGGAAACAACCGCTTCAAAGCCGAGCTCCGTAAAAATTTTATGCCAAAACGGCAAAAGCTCATACATTCCCAAAGACAACGGAATTCCCATTCTTCCTCTGCTTCCGCTCTTTCCCCTAAGACTTGTCAAATATTGACGCTTAAACTCGTGAAGATTAGGCAACGCTTGGCTTTCCGCCGCACCGATGCCCTTATCGCATTGGTTACCCGAAATAAATTTGCGCCCATCCTCAAAAATATTAACCGTAAGACGACAATGATTGGTACAGCCGTTACAGGTTGCCGCCTTTGCGGTATGCACAAAGCTATCCAGTCCACTTTCGGATATAAGCGAGGTCTTTTTACACTTCATCGCATAAATCGCCGCACCGAAAGCACCCATAAGACCCGCAATATTGGGTCTTATAACATTTCTTCCCAATTCTTTTTCAAAGGCACGAAGCACCGCATCATTATAAAAAGTTCCGCCCTGAACCACGATATTTTGTCCCAGCTCATCGGCGCTGCCCGCTCTTATTACCTTATAAACCGCATTTTTAATAACGCTTACGGAAAGTCCCGCAGAAATATCCTCAACAGTTGCACCGTCTTTTTGAGACTGCTTAACCGAGGAATTCATAAATACCGTGCATCGGCTTCCCAAATTAACCGGTCGCTTGCCCTCAAGGCCTCTTTTCGCAAATTCTTCGATTGTATAGCCCATAGACTTTGCAAAGGTTTCAAGGAAAGAACCACAGCCCGACGAACACGCTTCATTAAGCATTATACTGTCAATTGCGCCGTTGCTTATTTTGAAGCATTTTATATCCTGCCCGCCGATATCAATAATAAAATCAACATCGGGACGGAAATATTTTGCCGCCGTATAATGCGCAATGGTTTCAACAATTCCGAAATCAACGCCGAAGGCATTTTTGATAAGCTCCTCACCGTAGCCCGTTACCGCACTACCTACAATTTCGATTTTATCACCGATAAGGGAATACACTTTTTTAAGCTGTTCCTTTATAATCTGCACAGGATTTCCTTTGTTTGAGGAATAATAGTTGTATAAAATCTTTTTATCTTCGGAGATAAGCACGAGCTTTGTGGTTGTGCTTCCGCAGTCAATACCCAAATAAGCCTTGCCCTCGTAGTCATCAATTTTCCTGCTGTCCACCCGAGCCATACTGTGTCGCTGTGCAAAAGCCTTATAATCTTCTTTATTTTCAAACAAGGCTTCAAGCCGCTCCACGCCCGACTCGCCATTGGCGCCGGCAATTTTTTCTATAATTTCATCTATCTCAAATTCTTTATTCACTTTTTTGGCATAAAGTGCCGCTCCCAAACTTACCGCAAATCTGCCGTATTCGGGAAAAACCGCATTTTCATCACTTAATTTAAGGGTTTTCTTGAAGCATTCCCGAAGTCCCTTGCAGTAATAAAGCGGTCCGCCCAAAAACAGAACCTTGCCCTCTATCTTTCTTCCCTGAGCAAGTCCCGCAATAGTCTGATTAACAACTGCCTGATAAATACTTATAGCAATATCCTCTTTGTTTGCCCCTTGGTTCAAAAGAGGCTGAATGTCCGTTTTTGCAAAAACACCGCATCTGGAGGCAATGGGATAATACCGTGTATAATTTAAGCTTAATCTATCAAGCTCCTCGGGAGTAACATCCAAAAGCGTTGCCATTTGGTCAATAAACGACCCTGTTCCGCCGGCACACGAACCGTTCATACGCTCATCCGTGCCGCCGTCAAAAAAGATAATTTTTGCGTCCTCGCCTCCAAGCTCAATAACGCAAGAGGTGTCGGGTTCGATATTTTTAACCACTTCCCCCTCCGCATAAACCTCCTGAACAAAATCAATGCCGATTTCCGTTGCAAGACCAAGTCCGGCTGAACCCGAAACGGCAACACGAACTTTCTCGCCCCGAATTTTCGGCGCAATTCTTGAAAGCATCTCCATTGTTTTTTCACGAACCTGAGAAAAATGACGCTCATATATTTCTTCGATAATCTCATCATCGCAAAGAAGCACAAGCTTTGCGGTGGTAGAGCCTATGTCTATACCGAGATAATATTCCATATAAAACACCTATCCCTTAATACTGCAATAATACTTATATTGTATTACAAAATTCGACTTTTGTCAACCGAGTTCACACAAACTTAACATCTGCGCATTTTAAAAATCCGCCGAATTTATGTTATTTTAAATCCGCCTCGGTTATAACTTTTATTCCGTTTTTTTCCAAATATGCGGCAGTTATTCCGTCGCCGAAAGTTAATTTGCCCGAAAATGTTCCGTCATAAATTTTGCCTTTTCCGCAAGATGGGCTTTTTTCTTTTAAAACAGCCAAACGGCAGTTATTTTCAAGCGCCGCACCAAGCGCCTTTTTTGCACCCGTTTGATATTGCTCGGTTTTATCCTCGCCGAATTTATCAATCACCCTTTTGCCGCAAATTTCGCAGGGGGTTCTTGGAGTTGCAAGTCCACCCT